>JAHQVI010000195.1 GCA_019634405.1 Hyphomicrobiales bacterium | reverse complement strand
CGAGGGCATGAAAAGGTTGAGCGCCTTGGAATCGATAATTACGAAGCCGATCTGGTCCGGCTGCGCGGCCACCAACCGCCCCCAGATGGCGTAACGCTTGGGCCAGACGTCTTCGCCTTCATTGTAAAAGCGGTCGCCGTTTTTGTTGACGACGATGGAAAAGGGGACGCAATCCAGCCGCGTAACGATGCCGCCATCGAATTTTGGCGCACGACCGTCAATGGCGACGGCGTGACATTGCGTCGGGTCGCCGACGCTGTCGACGCCCTGATCCAGCAGGTCGGCGAGTACGACGCCCCGATTATACGGCGTCCCGCGGATCAGAAAGTTGCTTGCCGCCGGTCCCCATGCGCGGGCCAGCCATTCGGTATCCGCCTGAAAACCACCGGAAGCGGCAATCACGGATTTTGGCCGGATTCTGTGGTCCATGCCGCAATGGGAATAGTCCGCCCATGCGATATGATCGTCTTCAAGCTCAAGATGTTTGACTTCGGCCTCGTACAGAACCTTGACGCCAAGATTTGCAGCGGTGCGGTAATAGGCATTCAGGAGGCCCTTGCCGCCGCCAAGAAAGAACGCATTCGTGCGCGCCAGCGACAGCGTGCCCGACAGTGACGCCTGGAAGCGCACGCCGCGCGTCTCCATCCATCGCAAGCAGACCCGCGACTCCTGGATTGTCAGGCGGGCGAGGCCTTCATCGGTTTTGCCGCCCGTGACCTTCAAAAGGTCCGCGAAATATTCATCTTCCTCATAATCCTCAACGAGCGGGCCCAGGGGGCCTTGATGCATGCAGCGGAAATTGCGCGTATGCCGTGAATTACCACCACGATACGCAGTTGGCGCAGCCTCAAGGACCACAACCCGCGCGCCGGCCTCAGCCGCAGTAATGGCGGCGCAAAGCGCGGCGTTTCCTCCGCCTATGATGAGTACGTCCGGCGCGGACAAATCGTGTTTTGACATCATGATACAACCAACTTAATGTTTTGTATACGATTGGACACATAATTCAACCACAAGAAGATTGATAATGACGAAAGCCTCTCTTTCAAGTGGGGAACTTGCCTATGAAGCGCTTCTGAGAGCGTTGCGGGAAGGAACCTATTCGCCAGGCGACCGCCTGCGCGAGGAAGAGGTGGCCGAGCGCCTCGGCTTTTCGCGGACCCCAGTGCGCGAAGCGCTGCGTAGGCTTGAGGCGCATGGCGTTGTCGAGCACCGCCCGCGCACCGGCGCTGTCATTCGCACGCTTGAGCATGCGGAAATTGTCGAGTTTTACGAAATGCGCGTTGTTCTTGAGACCTTGGCCGCCCAGATGGCCGCACAACATGGTTCGGAAGCCGAATTCGACACGCTTCAGGCGCTAAATGACCGGATCGAAGCGGAACAGGAAAATCCCGCGCTTGGCGCGGCGGTCAATCAGCAATTTCACCAAAATCTCTATCTGACGGCCCGCAACCGGTTTCTGCTGGAATCAGCCCGCGCGCTCAACCATTCCCTCATGCTGCTTGGCCCGACCACCTATTCCAATCCCGACCGCCATAATGTCGTGGTCAGCGAACATGCGGCCATCATTGCGGCTCTGCGGCTGCGCGACAAAGCGGGCGCGGCGGCGGCGGTGAACGCGCATTTGCAGTCATCGCTGAGATATCGCCTGCGGATGCTGGCCTCATGACCGGTTTGCAAAAACATATGCCGGTCCTGAACACATTCCTTGCAGCGGGCGCCGGGGTCGTGGCGTTTCACGCTCTGGGGCTGCCGCTTCCATGGCTTCTGGGGCCGATCTTCGCCTGTCTGGCCGCGGCCCTGGCCGGGCTCGACATGCGCGGCATCAGGCCGCTGAACGATCTCATGCGCACCATACTCGGCGTTGCGGTCGGTGCGACCCTGACGCCGGCGGTGCTTTCCACGTTTCCGTCAATGCTGCCGACGCTATTGCTGGTTCCCGTGATGACGGCGATCATCGGCTTGATCGGCGTTCCCTATTTCCGGCGTGTCTGCGCGTATGATTTTCCGACGGCTTATTACGCCTCCATGCCGGGCGGGTTGCAGGATATGTTGCTCTTTGGCGAAGAGGCGGGCGGCAATGTGCGTAGTCTGGCGCTTGTTCACGCAACGCGCGTCATGGTCATTATCGTCGCTCTACCCTTCATCCTGCAGGGCGTGTGGGGGGCGAATCTGGGCAACCCGCCCGGCGTCCCCGCAGCGACCGTGCCGCTTCAGGAGCTTGCGCTTATGGCGGTGTGCGCCATCGCAGGATGGAGAATTGCGGCCAATGCCGGAATGTTCGGCGCGTCGATCCTCGGCCCGCTGATCGCTGCTGCGATCGTCACCATGCTTGGCGGGCTTCATTACCGGCCGCCTGCCGAAGCGATCTGGGCCGCGCAATTTTTCATTGGCATGACGATCGGCGCAAAATATGCGGGCATCACCATGGCTGAGGTGCGCCGCGACATTGCGGCGGCAGCCGGATTTTGCGTAATCCTCATTATGTTGACGCTTGTTTTCGTGGAGCCGGTCACATGGCTGGGCCTCGCCCCCGGCATGGAGGCCTTGCTCGCATTCGCCCCTGGCGGTCAAGCCGAGCTTGCGGTGCTGGCGCTGGTTGTCGGCGCAGATGTCGCCTTTGTCGTTGCGCATCATTTGATGCGCCTCTTTGTCGTCATACTGGGCGCGCCGATAGCAGCCCGGTTCATCGCGCCCAAGCTTCAGGACGCCAAAACAGGCAGTTGATTCATGGGGAGCGCCGAATTGGCAGGCCGCTCAGCCCGGTATGTGGATATGCCCGGACATCAATTTGCGCGCGGTGCGAAGCAGACCTGCGGATTTCAGCTCGAACGCCCCATTGACGACAGATGCGTCCATAATCACGTCGATCACGCCGGATGGATGCTCGATCTTCAGCGGCGTTGGCTGTTGATCTGTAACCTGCGCCAAACCCTGTGCGACGGTCCCCGACGCCATCAGGCATGATCCGGCGCAGATCGAACCGGTCACGGCAAAGGTGGGGTGCGTCGTCCAGGGCATGAAATAGCGGCCGGCGATTGCGCCTCCTTCACGCGGGGCAGCGAGCAGGCCGAACTTGGGAACCACCGAACTGGCGACATCGGCAAAGCCCATCATCTCACCGGCTTTGATACGGATGGGCTCGAAACGCGCGAACAGCTCCTTGTTTTCGTCCAGTTGCTCGCGGCTTTCATATCCGGTGATTCCGAAATCCACCGCACGGCCGATCACCATCGGCACCGCGACATCGATACAGGTCACCTCGAAGCCGTCAATGACGTCTATGGGGCGGCCTGTGGGAAACAGCGCGCCGGTCTTGGAGCCGATAACGTTCATGAAATTGAGCACCACCGGTGCGGCAGTACCATTGACGCCATCAATCCTGGCGTCGCCTTCATAGTTGACGGCCCCGCCCGGCGTCTCCACCTTGGCTTCAACAAGTGCGCCGGTGTTGGTTGATCTGATGCGTATGCTGGTTACATCGCCTTCCGGCTGCACCAGGCCCATCTCGATGGCCGCCGGTCCGACGCCGGACAGGATGTTGCCGCAGCTGGGAGAAAAATCGACCTCCTCCTTGAGCACGGCCACCTGTGCGAAGAAATAGTCGATATCGGCCCATTCATGGTCAGACTTCGACAGCATGGCGACCTTCGTCGTCACGGCGTTGCCCCCGCCAATTCCGTCAATATTTAAGGGATGGCCCGCGCCAAGCGCGGCAATGAGCGTCTTGGCGAGTGCGTCCTGGTCTTCCGGCAAATCGGCGCGGTTGAAATAGGGGCCGCGGGATGTGCCGCCACGCATGAAGATGCAGGGGATTGAAATTTGCGTCATGATCAAACCTATCCGAGCGGCCAGGGGAGCGTGACAAGGTCCTGCAATATGCCTGGCGGAAAGTCGCGGTTCAGCAGAGAGGCGACGAAACAGATAAAAGCGATGCCAATTGCAGAATAAAGCACTGACCGCGTGAACGAAAGCCTTGCGCGAACCCGCAAGAATGTAACGAGGAATATCGCCAAAGCGATAATGAAGCCTAAAAGCCCGCTCAGTGCGAGAAGTCCGGCGAACCACGCCAGAGTTCCCCAAAGCCCGTGAGGCGCTGTGGCATCCTCGCCGTAAGCTTCACGGTCTGCAAAAATCATGTCGGTCTCCGGCTTCATCATCATCTGCACGAGTAGAACGAGACAGCCTGCGATCGAAATGCCGGCGATGACCATCGGTATGATCTTGTCTCCGATCAACCGGTCATTGATCAATGACGCATTCCAGTAGGAGGCGATCAGATAGGCCATGATGGCGAAGAGAAAGATGAGCGGCGCACGTTTAGAGCCCGTTTTTACATCGCCCTCAGCCATGATGTTCGAGGCCTGTCGAACGCCAAGGACAACGGACACGACCGTAATCACAAGCAGGACGATGACGATCGGGCTGAAAATATAGTCGAGCCCGGCTTCCGTGCTTTCGCGAAAACGGAAGCTGGCGATCTGGAACGCCTGATTGGTGAATTTTTCAACGGGGTTCGACAGCACGAAGCCGATCAGGAACGCAGGACGCGACCAGTCGAACCGGCGCAGCAGGATGCCGATCAGTCCGAATCCGAACAGAGCGACGAGATCGCCGAAATTCTGACCCGACTGGAAAGCGGCGAATGCAATCAGCATGAAGAGGAAAGGGGCAATCAGCGTGAAGCGGATCGTGGTCAGCCTTGCGATCCCGCCGGATGCGGCAATGCAAATCAGCGTGCCCAGAACATTGGCAAGAGCAAGCAGCCAGACAATCGCATATGTCATGTCGAGATTGTTCTTGAGCATGCCCGGTCCGACTTCGATGGAGCCGGAGCCCAGCAAGGCCACCGCGCCGATGAAGATCGCCATGGAGCCGGAGCCGGGAATGCCGAACAGCAGCGTGGGAACGAGCCCGCCGCCCTCTTTGGCGTTATTGGAGCTTTCCGGGCCGATCACGCCGCGGACTTCGCCCTTGCCGAAGTTGCTCTTGTCTTTCGTCGTCTGGACTGTGTGGCCATAGGCGATCCAGTCCACCACCGATCCGCCAAGACCGGGAATGACGCCGACAATGACGCCGATAATGGCGCAGCGCAGCGAGAGCCATTTATTCAGCCACCAGTCGCGCACGCCGTCGAACCAGCCCGCTCCAAGTTTGGCGTTTTCCGCAATCGCCCGGTCCTGACGCAGAAGCGAAACGATTTCAGGTATGGCGAATATGCCAAGCCCGACGATAACGAGTTGAAATCCATCGACAATATAAGGGATGTCATAGGTTGCCATGCGCAGGCTGCCGCCCGCATCCGCAGCACCGACGGTCACCACGACCAGGCCGAGCCCGGCCGCGGCAACGCCCTTGATCGCCACGCGGCCGGCAAGGATGGCGACCATCGACAATCCCAGGATTGTCATCATCAGCATTTCCGGAAGCCCGAAGGACAGCACGATCGGCCGCGCGACGAGAATGAAAACCGTCAGAAACGCAGCCCCCATCAGGCCGCCAAAGAGCGAAGCTGCAAAAGCCGCCGACATGGCCCGCGCGGCTTCCCCTTTCTTCGCCATCGGAAAACCATCCAGAACGGTCGCCTGGCTGGCGGAAGAGCCAGGTATGCCCATAAGCACCGACGCAAACGTGTCCGATGTCGGAACAACCGCGACCATGCCGATCATCAGAGCAAGGCCGAGGATCGGCTCCATGCCAAACATGAACGGCAAGAGCAGGGAGAGGCCGGCAATACCGCCAAGGCCGGGGAAGACGCCGATGCACAGCCCCATTACCACGCCGAGTAGCAGGTAACCGAGTACGACCGGTTGAAGGATTAGCCCGAATGCGTCTCCCAGAGCAGGCAGCGCGGTTAGAAATGCGTCCATGCCACATCCCCTCCATAGCAGAGAAACCGGGCCAGCAGCTGGCCCGGTTTCGCCTGTAAGATTGTCGTTATTATTGTAATGTTACGCCATAGGCTTCCGAAAGCCAATTCACGACATATTCCTTGGCTTCGGGGGAGATGGTGGTTGCGTCTTTCGCCGCCTGGACCGCACCTTCGCCCACAAACATCGGATATTTACCGACCTGTTTGGCGGCAATGTCCTTGAAATCAGGCCGTGAACGGACAGCTTCGAAACCCGCCACAAAAGTGTCTATGACGTCCTGGCTGACGCCATTGGGCAGGAAGGCGATTTTCTGTGAGGGAAAACCGGCGGTGAAGAACGCTTTCCACGCATCCCAGGCCGGGCCGGATGTTTCGCAGCCGTCAGTCGCCTCGCAGACTTCCTTGAAAGTCGGCATGTCAGGGAACGTCGGATCGCGAACGATCACGCCATTCTCGTCAAGCGCGCCCCAGCTCATCATCGGCACGGCGTCGCCGGCTTCAACCAGAGGGGCCGAGCCGCCCAGATAGCCCGACGATGTCTGATAGTCGATATTGGCTTCACCGCGCTCGAACATCAGGCGGCCATCGCCGCGGCCCTTGATGCCGAAAACCGGCTCGACATCCATGCCGAGCATTTTCCACGCCAATAGTGCGACGAGGTCGAGGCTGGTCGCGCCCTGTGCGCCGTAAATGAACTTGACGCCTTTCAGCCCGTTGGCGGAGCCATCGAACTTTGCGCCATGTTCCTTGTTGAGATAAGCGACGCCGCCGGTTCCCGACGCCATGACGGGGATCCAGTCCTTATATTCGTAGCGAACGCGCGGATCGCCCAGCAGATAGGGAAATTGCGTCGAGCCGGAGGTGCCGAACAGGACTTCGCCGCCGCCGTCTTTCTGGTTCTGAAACCAGTTTGCGCCCTTTGTGGAGCCTGCGCCCGGCATGAACTTGGCGACAACCGTTGGTTCGCCGGGAAGCGCTTCAGAAAGGAGCGGTGCAAAAAAGTTGGCCCATTTGGCGGAACCACCCGTCTCGGAGAACGGAATTGTCCACTCAACGGTCTTGCCGCTCATATCCATCGCATGGGTCGCGGTCGCGGCAGCGACCAGGGCGACGCCACTAGCAAGCGCAATTTTCAGGTTATTTTTTAAAGTCATAAGTTCCTCCCAGAATTGTTTATGGGAGGAGTCCTATGCACCAAAGCATGACCGTCACGGCATCTCCTCCCAAAGATTCTTTATTGACAATTTATTGAGTAGCCCGCGAACCTTTCAACAACCTTTCATATTCATTCTGATCTATCGATGCGTATAGCTGTTGTTGAAGATAATCATGCCCTTTCAGACGGGATCGCGAGAGCGTTTCGCGCTGTCGGGCATGGCGTTGACCAACTCCATGACGGGACGGACGCAAAGCACTTCCTGCTGACGGAAAAGGTCGATCTCATCGTTTTGGACGTCAATCTGCCTGGCCAAAGCGGGCTTGAAATCCTTAAGGAAATCCGAATGGCCGGGAAACAGGCGCCAGTGCTCATGCTGACGGCCCGCGACGGAACCCAGGACAAGGTTAACGGGCTTGATCTTGGTGCCGATGATTATCTGACGAAACCCTTCGAACTGGCGGAACTGCTGGCGCGCGCCCGCGCCTTGCTGCGTCGATCCGACAAGGAAATCACGACGCGGCTGACGCTTGCCGATCTCGATTTCAATATTCCCAACCAGCAATTTTCGATCGCCGGGGCGTTAGTGGAGATGCCGCGCCGTGAGCTTGCGCTTGTTGAAGTGCTGATGAAGGCGAAGGGCGGCGTCGTCTCGAAGAGCCAAATCCTCGATCATATTTACGGCACAGGCGCTGATGTCGAGGAAAGCGCCATCGAACTATATGTTCACCGCCTGCGTAAAAAGCTCGCTATTTCGGGAGCGGAGATCAAGACGGTGCGCGGGCTGGGATATTGTTTGCGGGCGGTTCGATGAATTCGATCCGAACACGTCTCTTGATCTGGCTGATGGTCCCCTTATCGGCTGTTGCGGCAATCGTATCGCTGGAGACATTCTTTTCGGCGCAGAAAGCGTCGCGCGAACTCAATGACCGCACGCTCCTTGCTGCGATGCTGACGCTTTCGGAAAACATCGTTGCATCCAGTGGCACCGTTCTGGCGGAAAACACGCTGAAAATCCTGACTGAGAATCTCGGGGACCAATTTTACTACTATGTGCAAGGGCCGCGGGGAGCGTTTGTAACCGGCTATTCTCGTTATCCCAGTCCCGAAGGCGGGTTGCATCTTGAGACCGGAATTCCGATTTTCTACAACGGCGAATATAATGGCGTCCCTGTGCGGGTGACCGCGATGCGGCAATTTCTGTCAGGCCGTCGGATCAACGGTCTGACAACGATCATCGCATGGCAGCAAACGTCAACCAGAGATGCCCTGACGCTCCGGCTTTTTGTGCAATCCCTGTTGCGGCTCGTATTGGTGGTACTGGCGGCGGGCGGGATCGTGTGGTTTGCGGTCAGCCGCGGCTTGCGTCCGATCGACAATCTTCAAAATGCGATCGACAATCGGTCTCCTTACGACCTGAATCCAATTCGGCGCGCCATGCCTATCGAGTTGAAGGGCATCGTCGGTTCGATGAATGAGCTGTTCGGCCGGGTCGCTCGCTCAAAGCGCAATCGCGAGCAGTTTATCGGCAATGCGGCGCACCAGCTTCGCAATCCGATTGCGGCGATAAAGGTCCAGGCGCAGGCTGCTCTGGCCGCTGGGGCGCAGTCGGAGATGGACGCCGGATTACAGCAGATCGTGACGACGTCTGACGAAACAGCACGCATGATCAACATCATGCTGTCCAGCGCCTCTGCGCAAGTGTTGAGCAATGAGGGGATGAAACCGTTCAATCTGGCCAAGGTTGTCAGCCGATGCGCCGAGGCTGCGGTCAAAGCCTCGCTTGAGAAAGGTCAGGAATTTTCTCTCGATATGCAATTCGAAAATCTGACCTACTGGGGTAGCGAAATCCTGCTGGGGGAGGCTATCGCCAACCTTATCGACAATGCGATCCGCCACAATAAGGAAGAGGCCAACATTTCCGTCAGCCTGCAAATTGACAACGATGACCGGTTTGTCGAAATCGCCGTTACCGATGACGGCCAGCCGATGGATGAAGAGGCTTTGATTGCACTGAGCCAGCCATTCTCCACTGGTGATGTCAACAGCTCGGGCAGCGGCTTAGGGCTGTCACTGGCTAAAGATGTCGCCAAATCGCATGGCGGTTACATCAAGGTCAGGCCAACAACGCCGGCAATGGGCAAAACCATCGCGATCCGCCTGCCTCATATCAGCGCTTGAAGCTGTCCTTCAGATCGGCAGGCATGCCAAGAACCGTCAGATCCATCTCTGAGGGTGTGCGACCATCGCGAAATGCTTCGGCAAGACGTTGCGCCGCGCGAAATTGCAGGATGAAATTTTTGTAGCTCATGTTCGTATCCTTTCGGATACAATATGGATCGTCCTGCCAGGAGATGCATCACATAAATCTGCATGGCGGCCATGCGTCTAGAGCGCAATCCCTTAGCCAGAACCTGCCGCCACGTTCCATCTGTTCGTTGAAGCGTTGACCCGGTCCGAAAGCCCACGCACGCTTTTCGGTCCGGTGCTCTTTTGCTTAACCATCGGATTTGTCCGAAAACCGGCACCCATTTTTCGGTCCGATGCTCTAGTGACTCCAGACGTCCGGATTGATCATATGGATCGGGGCGCCGGCCTCATAGGCAACGATCTGATCGAAAATATCGCTGAACTGAAGATCAAATTCCTCCTTGCTGACATAGCCGATAT
>JAHQVI010000194.1 GCA_019634405.1 Hyphomicrobiales bacterium | reverse complement strand
GACGGCTGAGGGGAAAATAATGAACCGCCATAAGTTTCTTGCCGCAACAGGAGCTGTTGCAGCAGCCTTTCCAACGCCAGCCTTTTCTCAGAACAAAAACGAAATTCGGCTTGTCACAACCTGGCCGAAAGGTTCAGGGCTCAACAATGCGGCCGAACGCCTGGGCAACAGGATAACAAAAATTTCTGAAGGACGGCTTCAAGTCACGACATACGCAGCCGGGGAACTCGTCGAACCTCTCGATTCATTCGATGCAGTGTCGAGCGGCGATGTAGAGATGTACCACGCCGCTGAAATCTACTGGGGCGACAAGCACAAGGCATTTCCCTTCTACACCGGCGTGCCCGTTGGCATGACCACGCATGAAATCGAGGCCTGGGTCCATGTTGGCGGTGGTCAGGA
Source organism: Hyphomicrobiales bacterium (assembly GCA_019634405.1). Taxonomy (GTDB): domain Bacteria; phylum Pseudomonadota; class Alphaproteobacteria; order Rhizobiales; family Rhodomicrobiaceae; genus JAHQVI01. Next base: position 17,784 of record JAHQVI010000194.1, on the reverse strand, counting down.
GCTCTGGGATGAACTCTCGGCGCAGTTCGGCATAAAGTTGTTGCTCGCCGGAAACACCGGCGTCCAGATGGGAGGATGGTTTCAGGAACCCATCAAATCCGTTGATCAGATAAAAAGTCTGAAGATGCGCATTCCAGGACTTGGCGGCGAAGTCATCAGGCGCCTCGGAGGTGAAGTTGTCAACCTACCTGGTAGTGAAATTCTGGGTGCTCTCCAGTCCGGGCGGCTGAATGCCGCCGAATGGAATTCACCATGGCTCGACATGGAATTCGGCATTCACACCGTTCTCAAGACCTATATGTTCCCGGGATTTCACGAGCCCGGAACCGGTCAATCGCTGGGGATCAACAAGGCGTTCTGGGATGGGCTGACCGACACGGATCGCGAGATCATCAAAGCATCCGCTTCAGCAGAGAACGATATTCTTATGGCTCAGTTTAACGCGAAGAACGGTATTGCGCTTGGCCAACTCGTAGAGAAGCAGGGTGTCAAGCTTAGCATTTTCCCGAAGGAGGTCTGGACAGAATTCGCCAAGGTGAGCCGCGAAGTCATCATGGAAATCGGTGATGTGGATCTACTCGGGGCCCGCATCTTGCAGAGCTGGCTAAGGTTCCAGAAACGCGTCTCGGAGTGGCAGCAGATTTCCGACATCAGCTACACTGCGTTCCGTTCGATTGCTCTGCGCTATTGATCCGATCTGAAACCTCGCAAGTTCCACTTTTGCGACAGGGCCTGCGAAAACGACGACGCGCTTATGTCCGGCGTTCGCTATGGCGTTTGCGAGTTTCTTCCACATTGCTTCCGCCGATCGTCAAATAGACGGCAAGCAACATCGATCTTGCTAACACCGCAGAGCCGTACGCGAAAATTGTAAGAGTTCTCGCGAGTTTATGCGCTTCTCCGCGCGCAACACATTGAGCCGAATATGACATCGAACCCGGAGCGCCCAGCTGTTAAGCCGACTCAGCTGCAGCGCTCCGTCTTTTGGTGCAAGCATCGGACGGATCCGACAACCGGCATCCACGTTTCGGTCCGATTTGCTAAAAGCCTGTCTCCCATTTTCCGGAACACGCTTTAGCGATCCTTGAACTCCGGCTTGCGCTTGGCGAGGAAGGCCGACATGCCTTCCTTCTGGTCTTCGGTCGCAAACAGGGCGTGGAAGATGCGGCGCTCGAAATGCACGCCTTCTCCAAGGCCGCCTTCAAAGGCTTTGTTGACCGCTTCTTTCGCCGCCATCAGCGCGACCTGCGAATAGCCGGCGATCGCCTCCGCCGCGGTCATCGCCTCGCCCATGACGTCGGCGTCCGGGACCACGCGCGCAACCATCCCGCAACGTTCAGCCTCCTGCGCATCCATCATCCGCCCGGTAAGGCACATATCCATCGCCTTGCTCTTGCCGACAAAATGGGCCAGGCGCTGTGATCCGCCAGCGCCCGGTATGACGCCGATCTTGATCTCGGGCTGGCCGAATTTCGCCGTATCGCTGGCAATGATAAAATCGCACATCAGGGCAATCTCACAGCCCCCCCCAAGCGCAAAACCGCGTACGACCGCAATCACCGGCTTGCGGCAGCGGGCGACGCTCTCCCAGTCTTCGATGAAATCATTCGCTATCAGTTCCGAAACGGTCAGGTTTTGCATCTCATTGATGTCCGCTCCAGCCGCGAACGCACGCTCGGATCCCGTCAGAATCAGGCAATTGATCTCGCTATCGGTCTCGAACGTCTCGATCGCTTGACGCAGCTCTGCGGTCAAACCGCGGCTCAGCGCATTGAGCACATCGGGACGATTGAAGGTGATGACGCCAACGCGGCCCTGCTTTTCCGCAATGATATACTGGTAGCTCATCCTTGATCTCCCTCCGGGCGGCTTTGTTTCACTTCTGACAGATACGACAATAGAAGGTCGAACGGCCATTTTGAACTAGACGTTGGATGGTCCCGCCGCAACGGGGCTTCCCACATGGTTCGCCCTCGCGGCCATAGACACCGAAACTATGTTGAAAATAGCCAAGCGAACCATCGGCCTTACGGTAATCGCGAAGCGATGAGCCCCCGGCGGCGAGGGCATCCTCCAGCACGGCGCATATTGCGGGCGCAAGCCGCCTTGCCGCCTGACTTGGCGCGCCGCTGCGCGTTGCCAGAACAGATGCGGCATTGTCCGGCTTCAGGCCCGCGCGGAACAGAGCTTCGCAGACGTAAATATTGCCGAGCCCGGCAATGATCCGCTGATCGAGCAGAAAGCTTTTCAGCGGCTGTTTCCGTCCCCGCCCTTTCCGCGCAAGAAAAGCTGTATCCAAATCGCCGCCCAGCGGCTCGATACCCAACTTGCAAAAGAGCGGATGCGTATTGAATTCTCCATCTTCGACAAGCGTCATATAGCCAAAGCGCCGGGCGTCATTGTAGCGGATCACAGCGAGATTGCTCATCTCGAAAATGACGTGGTCGTGCTTGTCGCTCTCCCCGGCCTTATGGACGAATTCGCCGGGCATGGTTTCCGTATCCTGAAACGCATCAGTAGAACTACCTATGATGAAGCGACCGCTCATGCCCAGATGCATGACGAGCAATTGCCGGTCGTCCAGCCGGGCAAGCAGATATTTGGCCCGCCGTTCCAGCTTATCCACCCTGCGCCCGGTCAACCGCTCCTGAAACTGCGCCGGAAACGGAAAGCGAAGATTGGCGCGTCTTTGCTCCACATGGGCGAAGACGGCTCCCTCCAACACAGGGGCCAGTCCGCGGCGCACGGTCTCGACTTCGGGCAGCTCAGGCATTGAAGTGTGATTTCAAATCGCTGGTTTCCTGGAATGATACGCCGTCTGCCGCCTTGATGGACCACCAATATCGCGTGATCCATCGGAGCCGCCAGAACGCGCACGAACAATCTTTGCACGGGTTATTTTGCACCGCAAGAAAACACATTGCATCCTGCAATCCGATGCTCTATTCCATTCCTGCGTCATTCAGGTTTTATCTGGATATACAAGAACGTCCTGCATTTTACTAAATATTCATGCAGAAAGCACGGCTGCGGCGTTATGGCAGGTCGGAAAAGGCCTGCGCTCTCTAACATAATACTTCTATCGAATAAGCTGGCGAGCCTTCTCGATAGCTGCTCGCACATTCCATGAACTGAATCATGTTTGAGCGTACTCATATTGAAAAGCAGATTCCCGCGCTTATTAACTGGGTTGATCATCACAAGCTCATCATTTTCATCGCGTCCGCAATGCTGTTCATTTTCGGCGGCCGGGCCATGGAGCATGTCAAATTCGACGCGGACGTCCTAGTCTATTTCGACCATTCAATGCCGGAACGCCAGGCGCTTGAGCGGATGGAAGCGCAGTTCGGCCGCACCAACGAAATTGTCTATGTTCTGCATGGAAGATATGACGGCTCGATGCTCGAAAGGCGGCGGCTCGACGCCATTGCCTGGCTTCAGGACCGCGCAGAAAGCCTTCCCGATGCCATGGCGACACGCTCGCCGCTCGATCTTATACCGAATGGGCGCGCCAATCACGGCGAAACGCAGATCGAGCCACTGAAAGCGGCAATCGCCAAAGCCGGCTATTCGGCCCGATCCTTCATTTCAGAAGACGAAACAGTTGCCGCGGTCGCTGTCATATACCCCCGTTCAAGTCAGTCCGATATCGATCTGGAGAAGGTCACGACCGCCGCCCGGACGCTGGAAGCAGAGTTCCGCGAGCGTTACCCCTATCTTGAAATCATGATGACCGGGCGTTTGATGATGGACCGGGCTTTCGTCCTCGACAGCCAGGACGAAATTTACGGTTATGCGCTCCTGCAAATCGGCATTCTGGCGCTGATACTGCTGGTCGCCTTCCGCTCATTGCTTGCCATGTTCACGCTCATGGCGGTGGTCATGATCTCCGGCCCGATTACGATGGGGACAGTCGGACTGATGGGCTTTCCGCTGAACGGCATTTCCAGCGCCGCCTCAACCGTTCTGCTTGGCCTTGCCGTTGCGACCGGGGTACACATCATCGTGGCCTGGCAGCGGGCGCTGAAGGACGGGCTGGGGCGCGTTGAAGCCGTAACAAGAGCGATGACGGTCAATGCGGCGCCGGTCACGCTGTCGGTGGTGACAACGATCCTCTCATTCCTGTGCCTGAACTTTGCCGCTTCGCCGCCTTTCGGACAGCTTGGCAATGTCGTCAGTCTCGGGCTCGTTTTCGTGTTCATCCTCTGCTTCACGCTGCTCCCGGCGCTTTTGCTGATCATACCAGCGGCAAGGGCGCATGAAACGCTTGGACTCGCCGCTGTCATGCGCCGGCTTGGCTGTATTGTCGTGAGGAAAAGCAAGGCGCTGTTCGTTCTGTTGACCGTGAGCGCAGGGACATCGGTCGCAGGTCTGGCGCAGATTACCTTCGACGATACGTTCTCCCATTATTTCGACGAACGTTTCGAGGTGCGCCGCGCAACCGACCTGTTCGAGGAAAAGCTTTCCGGAACAATCTTCGTCGACTTCTCGATCCCCGTCACAACGGAAGGCGGCCCGTTCGGCGCGGACCATCTCGGCAAGCTCCGGCGTTTCTCGTACTGGCTGGCGGCTCGGCCGGAATTTGCCGAGACAACCAGTCTGAACAGCGTAGTTGGCAGGCTCTCCTCGCAAAATCCTGCGCTCGTCAACCAACAGGGGTTACCTGCGTCGGCCAAAGCCGAAAAAACGCTTGAAAGCCTCTACAGGGCGATGCTCGACGACGGGCTGATCAATCTTGTCGATCCCGCCGGGCGACACAGCCGCGTCAATGTCGTGTTGCGCGGCGTCAGTTCGGCGGACACGATGCAGTTCACCAAGGACGCCAAGGAACGCGCAGAAGCGATCTTTGGCGCGCCGGTCGACGCGACCGGTCTGCCTCTGCTTTCAGCGCAGCTCTCAATCGACAGCACGCATACCATGCTGATCTCCATGTTCGTGGCGCTTGTCGGCGTGTCGCTGCTGATGTTCCTGGCGCTTCAGAACATGAAACTCGGCTTGATCAGCCTGCTGCCAAATGTGCTTCCGGCCGCCGCGGCTATGGGCGTATGGGGGTTTTTCGTTGGCGAGGTTTCATTTGCCGCAACGGTCGTCGGCGCGCTGACATTCGGCATAGTCGTCGATGATACGGTGCACCTGCTAATGAAATATCAGGCGGCGCGCGATCGCGGTCTCGGTCCGCAGCTTGCCATCCATGAGACGATGCGCTCGGTCGGTGTGGCCGTGGTCGTGACATCGGTCGCGCTGACGCTCAGCTTTGCGGTGTTCACCTTCTCCGGCTTTCTGGTCAATCAGCATCTAGGCTGGCTGACGGCGCTGACACTGGTTGCCGCGCTCATCGCCGATCTGCTGTTCCTGCCCCCATTGCTGCTGCACGCGGAAAAACCGGCGAGCAAGCGGAACGCTACCGGATCACTGCTGAACCGGCTGAAGATAAGGTACGCCCGCAGGCTGGAATGGTAGTTTCCGGCTAATTTTTCGCGCTCCCCCAGAATCGTACAGGACACTCCGGATGAAGCGGCGTCAGATGGACGGGAATATCGCATCCACAGGTATCAGGCGATAATGGATAACGGCATAGGCGATCCCGAACAACACCGCCGAACCGATCGTCGCCCAGGCGGCCTTCAGCCAGAGGCGAGGGTTTTCCGGAGCGCTGTCGGCCAGTCCCGGATCGCGGGTGTGTACATCCTCAGGCACCTTATTGCCGATCGGCAGCACCATGAAGAATACCAACCACCAGCAGATGAAATAAACGCCCAAGGCGATTGGCGCTGTCATGAGACGGATACTCCCACAGCCGCTGGACCGGCCAGCTGTTGTCAAATTCAGATCTGTTCGAGTTCGATTAGCGTGCCGTTGAAATCTTTCGGATGCAGAAACAGCACCGGCTTGCCATGCGCCCCGATCTTGGGCTCGCCATCGCCAAGGACGCGCGCGCCACTATCCTGCAACGTCTCGGCAGCCGCATTGATGTCATCAACCTCGTAACATATGTGATGAATGCCGCCTGAGGGATTTCGATCAAGAAAATTCGTGATCGGCGAAGCCGCGTCCAACGGCGTCATCAGCTCGACCTTGGTATTTGGAAGCGTAACAAACACGATTGTTACGCCATGCTCTGGCAGAGTTTCGGGCGGCGATACATTCGCTCCGAAAATATCGCGATAGCTGTTCGCCGCCTGATCCAGGTCCGGCACCGCTATGGCTACGTGATTGAGACGTCCGATCAAAACCGTTTCATCCGTATTATTGTTTCTGTTTTAAATGAACTATTTAACCACGGAAAGCAGCACGCGTACTATGGGCTTCTTGCCCCATGCAAGATTAATGGCGGAGCGGACGGATTTCCGGACGGCTTCACTCGAAAGTTCGACGCTTTTCCGCCTTGGGCGCGGTATGCTTGCAATTGCGCCAATCGCCGCTGTCTGAGCGACGTCAAAGAAGCTGTCGCCATTCGCCGCCAATTGCGGCACGCCGATCAGCGAAATAGCGGGATCGGCGACGAATTCGCCCTTCTTGTCCATCACGACCGACACGACGACGCAGCCGGCAAAGCTCGACTTACGGCGCTCGCGCACGGCCTCGTCTTCATAGGGAACCAGCAACTGCCCGTCACGGTAAATCCTGCCAACGGGTGCGTCATCGACGATCTGCGCGTCTCCGGGCAGCAGCCGCACAACCGTGCCGTCGCGCACCGGACTGACCGCATCGAGCCCATGGGCGCGCGCAAAAGCCACATGCGTCTCCAGATGACGCGGTTCGCCATGCATTGGAACGAGCGTTTTCGGACGAAGCCACTCATAAAGTTTCAGGACTTCCTGCTGACGCGGATGGCCCGACGTGTGGATCGGTCCGCCGTCCCACTCGGTCATAATCTCGACGCCCATATCGGCCAGCCGGTTCTGAATGCCGATGATGGCGTGTTCATTGCCGGGAATAGCGCGGGCGGAAAAAATGACCAGATCGCCGCGTGTCAGAGATACGCGCGGGTGCTGCTGCTCCGACACTCTGGCAAGGGCCGCGCGCGCCTCGCCCTGGCTTCCCGTGAGGAGAGCCACGACATTGTCGCGCGGCAGGTTCTGGAAATCATCCTCATCATGCACCTTAAGATGTTCCGGCCACAAGCCGGTTTCGCGCGCCAGCTCCACGGTGCGGTGCATGGAGCGGCCGGCAAGCACGAGGCTGCGCCCGGCCGCATCGGTCGCCTTGGCGATATTCAGCAACCGCCCGACACTTGAGGCAAAGCTCGTAATCGCAACACGGCCCGTCGCGCGGCGGATAATCTCGCCCAGGGAGGCGGCGACGGTCTTTTCCGACACCGTATGGCCCTGGCTCAGAATATTCGTGCTATCGCAGACGAGAACGTCGACACCTTCATCGCCGAATTGCTTCAGCTTGGCTTCATCGGTCGGGCGTCCGGCACCCGGATGGGGGTCAAGCTTCCAGTCCGCTGAGTGAAAAACCGTTCCGACGCCGGACCGGATAAAAACCCCGCTCGTATCCGGAATGGAATGCGCCATATCAACGAGTTCAACATCGAACGGGCCGATATTCAGCCGCGCGCCCAGCAAAATCTCGTGCAGCTCCATCTCGGCCCGCCACGGCGTTTCCTTGAGCTTTTCCTTGAGCATCGCCATGGTGAAGCGCGTGCCATAGATCGGCGCGCCAAGACGCGGCCACATCTCGGCGACAGCGCCGAAATGGTCCTCATGGGCGTGTGTCAAAAGGATGCCGGCGAGATTGGCGCGTTCCTCCTCGATGAAGCGCAGGTCGGGCAGGACGAGATCGACGCCCGGTTCACGAAAATCGGGAAAGGTCACACCGAGATCAACCATCAGCCATTTTCTGCGGTGTTCCGGCCCGAGCCCGTAAAGATAGACATTCATGCCTATCTCTCCCACCCCGCCAAGAGGCAGAAATACGAGTTCGTCCTGATGATCCCTGCGGCGCGCCATCTCCGCTAACCGGCTCCTAGCGAGACATCTCCCGCTGTTATGCGACGCTCTTCCCCGCTGGCCAGCGACATACGCAACGCCCCGAGTTCATCAATGCCAAGAAAACGCCCGGAAAGGCGATCTTCACCAATATGAACGGATATCGCGCCACCGACAGGCTGGGAGCGTTCAAGCCATGCCGAACGGATATTGTCAAAGGCGCGCCCGCAATTCCACAGGGACAGCCATTCGGCGGTCGCCCAGGCAAGCGCGCTCATCGCTTTGGCGGGCGTTACACTGACGCCATTGGCCGCAAGCGACGTTACTGGCCGGTCCAGTTCGTCAGGCGCCGACACAAGATTGATACCCGTACCGATAATGATGGCAGGCATCTCGCCGCCCGGCTGCGCTGCGGTTTCCAGAAGGACCCCACCGATCTTTGCGCCGCCCAGCAATATGTCATTGGGCCATTTGAGGCGAAGATCCGGCGCTTTTCCCGCTCCTGCAGCGAGCCCCATGATTGCATCATGAGCCGCTATGCCCGCAAGCAGCGACAATTGCAGCGCGCGTGCGATCGGGACGGCAGGATGCAGGAGAAGGCTTGCATAGAGATTGCCGCTTGGTGAGCGCCACTGCCGGCCGGTACGCCCCTTGCCGCCAATCTGGCTGCCGGCCTGCAACCACAGCCCGGATAGCTCGCCACCCTGTGCAAGACGCAGCGCTTCGGCGTTCGTTGAACTTATCTTATCGTAAAATGCCAGACGATAGCCGTCCGGCAAGTTCACGTCGTGAGACATGTGCATAGGGAACAACCTAGAATAACGATCCTGCCGCAGTTTCAGCAGCCGTAACAAGAAACTGGATCGGAATAAACAAAAACAATGTGATAATGCCGGTTAAACCTAGAACAAAACGCACTTTAGCCGTCATTGGCTCAAAATCCGCTGCAGGTTCCTGGAAATACATCCGCGCGATTATGGCAAGATAATAGAACGCGCTGACAACCGACGTCACGACACCAATTACGGCCAGCCAGAACAATTCCGCTTCGATCGCAGCAAGAAAAACGTAGAATTTGGCGAAGAACCCGGCCAATGGCGGTATGCCGGCCATAGAAAAAAGCAGAACCGTCAGCATGAAGGCGAGCATTGGCTGGTTGCGAGACAGACCGTTGAGTTCGGCGATTTCCTCCACATCGCTATCGCCGCGGCGCATGGCCAGTATGCAGGCGAATGCGCCGAGCGTCATCACGATATAAATGGCGAGATAAATCATCACGCCCTGAACGCCCGATGGCGTTCCCGCTGCAAGACCGACCATCGCATAACCGACATGGCCGATCGAAGAATACGCCATCAGCCGTTTGATATTGGTCTGCCCGATAGCCGCGAATGCGCCAAGCACCATGGAGGCAACCGAAATGGCGATGATAATCTGCCGCCAGTCCTCTGCGATTGCCGGAAACGCCTCCTGTACGATGCGGATCAGCATGGCGAACGCCGCCACTTTCGGCGCGGATGCGAAAAAGGCCGTTACCGGCGTCGGCGCGCCCTGATAAACGTCAGGCGTCCACATGTGAAAAGGGACGGCCGACAGCTTGAACGCAACGCCCGCAAGGACGAAAACCAGGCCGAAGACAAGCCCGACGGAGCGATCCGTATTCTCCAGAACAGCAGCGATCCCCTCGAAACCAACCGTTCCGGTATAGCCGTAAATCAGCGAGCAGCCATAAAGCAGCATGCCGGAAGACAACGCGCCAAGGACGAAATATTTAAGCCCTGCCTCGGATGAGAGAACCGCGTCGCGTCGGAAGGAGGCCAGCACGTAGAGCGCCAGGCTCTGCAATTCCAGTGCGAGATAGAGCGAGATGAGGTTATTGGCCGAGGCCAGAAGCAGCATGCCGAGCGTTGACAGCAGCACCAGCACCGGAAACTCGAATTTCAGGATTTTCGCCGTCTTCAGATAGTCAAATGAGAGAATGATCGCAAGCGCAGCCCCTGCCAGAATCAGCAGCTTCATGAAGCGCCCGAAATCATCGGCCAGAAACGCGCCGTCGAACAACTCGCGCGCGCCGGCGTCCTGTCCCGCGATTAACGCGCCTGTCGCCACGAGGATGGCGATAGCGATCCAACTTACGGACGGATTGTCCTCATCGCGGCTGAAAACGCCAATCATCAGCAAGGCCATCGAAGCGAGGGCGAGAAAGATCTCCGGATAGATCGGAGCCAGATCCTGAAAGGCCGGAAGTGGCATTAGTTTTCCTCCGCGGCTGCAAGATCGGGCTGCGGCCGCGCCGCTGCTTCCGCATTTTGCAGATCCTGCTGATATTCGGTTATGAGCTTGTCCACCGAAACCGAGGTCACCGTCATGACCGGCTGCGGGTAAACGCCGAAGAAGATCGTCAGGATGACCAGAGGGGCCAGAACGGCGATCTCGCGCGGCGAAACGTCGAGAATATTGGCAAGCGCCGGTTTCTCAAGCTTGCCGAAGATCATCCGGCGATAGAGCCAGAGCGCATAGGCCGCCGAGAGGATCACGCCGGTTGTGGCAAACAGCGCAACCCAGCTATTGACCTTGAAAGCGCCGAGCAGCGTCAGAAACTCGCCGACAAATCCGCTCGTTCCCGGCAGACCGACATTGGCCATGGTGAACAGCATAAAGCAGGCCGCATAGATCGGCATTCGATTGGCCAGCCCGCCATAGGCCGCGATTTCGCGCGTATGTATCCGGTCATAGACGACGCCGACACAAAGGAACAGCGCCGATGAGATGATGCCGTGGCTGAGCATCTGGAAGATGCCACCCTGAATGCCCTGCGCCGTCAGCGTAAACACGCCCAGCGTCACGAAGCCCATATGCGCGACCGACGAATAGGCAATCAGCTTTTTGACATCCTCCTGCGCAAAGGCGACGAACGACGTATAGATGATCGCGACAACGCTCAACACGAAGACAACCGGCGCGAGATCGGCCGAGGCGAGCGGAAACATCGGGATTGAGAAACGCAGGAAGCCATAGCCGCCCATTTTCAGGAGCACGCCGGCCAGAATAACGGACCCTGCCGTCGGCGCTTCGACATGCGCGTCCGGCAGCCATGTATGCACTGGCCACATCGGCATCTTGACCGCGAAGGACGCAAAGAAGGCGATCCAGAGCCAGAATTGCATGGCTTCCGAGAAGCCGTCATAAGCGATCAGCGTTGGGATATCCGTCGTGCCGGTCTGGATATAGATCGCCATGATCGCCAGTAGCATCAGCACGGAGCCGAGCAGCGTATAAAGGAAGAACTTGAAGCTGGCATAGACCCGGCGTTGCCCGCCCCAGACGCCGATGATGATGAACATCGGAATGAGGCCGCCTTCGAAGAACAGGTAGAAAACGATCAGATCGAGCGCGCAGAACACACCGATCATCAGCGTTTCCAGCACCAGAAAGGCGATCATATACTCCTTGACGCGCTTCTCGACCGATTGCCAGCTGGCGAGGACGCATAGCGGCATGAGAAAGGTCGTTAGGATGACGAACAGCATAGAGATGCCGTCAAGACCGAGATGATAGGTAATGCTTGTGCCGATCCAGTTATGCTTCTCCACAAACTGGAATTCAGCCGTCGTTGGATCGAAATCGCGCCAGATGAGCAAGGACACCGCGAATGTAACCACGGTCGTCCACAGGGCGATGTAGCGTGCGTTTCGTCTGGCCGCGCCATCGTCGCCGCGGAGAACGAGAATGAACAGCGCGCCGACGAGCGGCAGGAAGATGACGGTGGAGAGTATGGGCCAACTGGTCATGTCTATCAGAACCCACTCCAGAATTGTGCCCAGTAGATATAGGCGAAATAACTTACGATCAGTGCAATACCGATCAGCATGACAAAAGCGTAGTGGTAGACAAAGCCGGTCTGGAGCTTGACGACACGGTTGGTGATGTCAACGACGCGCGCCGAAATTCCGTCGGGACCAAGGCCGTCGATGATACGGCCGTCGCCGGTTTTCCACAGCGTCCGCGCCAGCCATTTGAACGGCCGGACGAACAACCAGTCATAGAGTTCGTCAATATACCACTTATTGTACAGAAAGGCGTGGATCGGCTTGAATGTACGCATCGCCGCCTGCGGCAGGGTCGGGACCGCTATATAAGCCAGAAAGGCCAATAGGAAACCGCCGGCCATCATGACCGTGGGCAACCAGACAACCCAGGCCGGGCTGTGATGGGCTTCTTCGAGAATGTGGTTTTCAGGCGCGGTGAACAGGGACGACCGCCAGAAATCATCATAGCCCTCGCCGATGAAATAGGGCTTGCCGAGATAGCCCGCCAAAAGCGCGCCGACTGAGAGAACGCAAAGCGGCACAAGCATTACCAGGGGCGATTCATGAACATGTTTGGCGGTTTCCTCGTCGTGACGGGGCGCGCCGAAGAATGTCATGAAGATCAGCCGCCAGCTATAGAAGCTGGTCAGAAAAGCCGCTGCGACAAGGGCGATAAAGGCGTAATGCGCAACCTCGCTATGAGCGGCATGCGACGCCTCAATGATCATGTCTTTGGAGAAGAAGCCCGCCGTATAAGGAAAGCCGGTCAGCGCCAACGTACCGATGATCATCACCCAGAAGGTAACGGGGATGCCCTTGCGCAGCCCGCCCATCTTGCGCAGATCCTGTTCGTCATGGAGCGCATGAATGACAGAGCCAGCGCCGAGGAACAGCAGCGCCTTGAAGAATGCGTGGGTGAACAGATGGAATATACCTGCCGAATACGCCCCGACGCCGAGCGCGACGAACATGTAGCCAAGCTGCGAGCAGGTCGAATAGGCGATAACACGCTTGATATCATTCTGTGCGACACCTACCGTTGCGGCAAAGAGCGCCGTCAGCGCTCCGATCGCCTCGCAGGTCGTCATCGGGATCGGAGCCAGCTCGAAAAGCGGTGACAGACGCGCCACCATAAAGACGCCGGCCGTTACCATCGTCGCGGCGTGAATGAGCGCCGATACCGGCGTTGGGCCTTCCATCGCATCAGGCAGCCATGTATGCAGCAGAAATTGCGCTGACTTGCCCATCGCGCCAATGAACAGCAAAAGGCAAATCACCGTCATCGTATCGAGTTGATAGCCAAGAAAATCTATCGTCGTACCGACCTGATCCGGCGCGGAGGCGAAAATCTCATCAAATGAGATCGTCCCGAACACGGCGAAACACGCGAAAATGCCCAGCGCAAAGCCGAAATCGCCAACGCGGTTGACAACGAACGCCTTGATGGCGGCAGCGTTTGCAGACGGCTTGTGATACCAGAACCCGATCAGCAGATAGGATGCCAGGCCAACGCCTTCCCAGCCAAAGAAGAGCTGGAGCAGATTATCCGCCGTCACCAACATCAGCATGGCGAAGGTGAACAGCGACAGATAGGCAAAGAAGCGCGGCTGACTATTGTCGTGCGACATGTAGCCGATCGAATAGATGTGAACGAGGGAGGAGACCGTATTCACGACGACCAGCATGACCGCGGTCAGCGTGTCGATCCGCAAGGACCAGCTTGTGCGCAGATCGCCCGAATTCACCCAATCCATGATTGGAGCGCGGATTTCATCGCCGCTGAGGCCAACGCGGTAAAAAGCAACCCAGGACAGGATCGCACTGACGACCATAAAGGTACAGGTCAGATAGGCCGCGCCTTTTGCGCCAAGCCAGCGACCGAAAACGCCTGCGATAATCGCGCCAATCAGTGGAAGAAAGACAATCGCCGAATACATGCCGCCCTAGCCTTTCATCATGTTGATGTCATCAACGGCGATGGAGCCGCGATTGCGGAAATAGACCACGATGATCGCAAGACCTATCGCCGCTTCGGCGGCGGCGACGGTCAGGATCAGGAGCGCAAAAATCTGACCGGTCAGATCGCCAAGAAAGGATGAGAAGGCAACCATGTTGATATTGACCGCCAGCAGCATCAACTCGACAGACATCAGAATGACGATGACATTCTTCCTGTTGAGAAAGATGCCGAACACGCCGATGGTGAAGAGGATCGCGCCGACACTCAGATAGTGGGAAAGTCCGATTTCCATTGTTATTGCCCGCTTCCCTCAGCTCAACCTATTCCCTTGCCGGATTCCACCTGCCGGACCTCGATCGCAGCACTCGGATCGCGTGCAACCTGCGTGGCGACATCCTGCCGTTTGACGCCCTCGCGATGCCGCAAGGTCAGGACGATCGCTCCGATCATCGCAACGAGCAGCACCATTCCCGCCAGCTGGAAGAAATAGATATATTTCGTATACATGACGCGGCCGATAGCTTCGGTATTGCTCACAAGGCTCGCGGCCGGGATCGGTTCGGCAATCTTGAGCGCTTCTTGCGGCGCAACTGTCCAGGCCGTCACGACAAGCAGGAGCTGGGCAAGCAAAATGCCGCCGATCAGCCCGCCGATCGGCAAATATTTGGCGAAACCGGCGCGAAGCTCTGCAAAATCGACATCAAGCATCATGACGACGAAAAGGAACAGCACCGCAACCGCACCGACATAGACAATGACAAGGATCAGCGCGATGAATTCGGCGCCAAGCAGCAGGAAAAGACCCGCCGCGTTGAAAAACGCAAGGATAAGAAACAGCACAGCGTGAACCGGATTGCGCGCGCTTATCACCATGAGCGCTGATGCAACGGTCACAAATGCAAAAAGATAGAAGAAAAATCCGGCTATGGTCATCGTTGTGACTGTTTCTTCTGGTTTGTGCAGTTCAGCAGAATGCCTTGCCGCCGTTCCTGAAAGTCTTGTTGTATTCGCAAGAAGCGTTAGCGGTAGGGCGCATCCAGTTCAAGGTTTTTCGCGATCAGACGTTCCCATCTGTCGCCATTCGCAAGAAGCCTTTCCTTGTCATAGAGCAGCTCTTCGCGCGTCTCCGTCGCAAATTCGAAATTCGGTCCCTCGACGATCGCGTCCACCGGGCACGCCTCCTGGCAAAAGCCGCAATAGATGCATTTCACCATGTCGATGTCATAGCGAGTCGTTCGGCGCGTCCCGTCATTGCGGCGCGGCCCTGCCTCAATGGTGATCGCCTGAGCCGGGCAGATCGCTTCGCACAGCTTGCAGGCAATACAGCGTTCGGAGCCGTTCGGATAGCGGCGCAGCGCATGTTCGCCGCGAAAGCGCGGTGAGATCGGCCCCTTCTCGAAGGGATAGTTCAAAGTGGCTTTCGGCTTGAAGAAATACTTCATGCCGAGCCAGAAAGCAAAGAAGAACTCGGCGAGCAGAGCGCCTTTCAGTGACTGTGCAATTCCGGCCATGATGGTCTCCAATCAGGGCGCAAGATCGAAAAACAGAAGTACGCCAGCAACGACGACAACCATAAACAGCGAAGTGGGCAGGAAGATTTTCCAGCCGAGCCGCATGAGTTGGTCATAGCGATAGCGCGGGACGATGGCTTTCACCCTCGCGAACAGGAAGAAGCAGAAACACAGCTTTAAGAGAAACCAGATTACGCCTGGTACCCAATTGAGCGGCGCAACATCGAAGGGCGGCAGCCAACCGCCAAGGAACAGCACCGTCATCATAGCGCACATCATGGTGATGGCGACATATTCGCCAAGCATGAAAAGCATGTATGGCGTCGAGCCATATTCGACCATGAAACCGGCGACGAGTTCTGATTCCGCTTCCGGAAGATCGAATGGCGGACGGTTCGTTTCAGCAAGCGCAGATACGAAAAAGATAACGAACATTGGCAGGAGCGGCAGCCAATACCAGCCGAACATGCCGAACTGCGTATCCTGCGCCCGCACGATCTCCGTCAAATTCAGGGAACCGGCGCAAAGCAGCACGGTGATGATCACGAAACCGATCGAGACTTCGTACGATACCATCTGCGCCGCTGACCGAAGCGCGCCAAGGAACGGATATTTCGAGTTCGACGCCCAGCCGCCCATGATCACGCCATAGACGCCAAGCGAGGAAATCGCGAAAATATACAGGATGCCGACATTGATATCTGCAACGACCCAGCCATCGTCGATCGGCATCACGGCCCATGCCGAAAGGGCGAGAACCGCTGTCACCACCGGCGCGAGCAGGAAAACGATCCGATCCGCGCCTGCCGGGATCACCGGCTCTTTCAGAACGAATTTGGCCAGATCGGCGAAGCTTTGCAGCAGGCCGAAAGCGCCAACGACATTCGGCCCGCGGCGTAGCTGAACGGCGGCCCAGATCTTGCGGTCCGCCAGTAGCAGATAGGCTACGACCAGCAAAACCGACACCAGCAGGCCAAGGCTCTGCACAATGATGATCAGAAGCGGGAAGCCGTAATCTGTCCAGAACTCAGCCATCGGTGCCGGTCGCTCCGTGATCGTGCTCATGCGCCAGCGCGGACAGCTCATTCATGATCGCTGAGGCGCGCGCAATTGGGTTGGTCAGGAAGAAATCCTCGATACGATTCTCAAAAGGCTCATCAGTCGTTTCGGCGCCGCCATCGGCAAGCTTTTCAATATCGGCGACCGAGCCGGTTTCGATGTTATCGATCGCGGCAAGATGAGGATATTCCGCATAGATCTTTGCGCGAAGCTGGTCGAGCGTGTCGAAGGGCAGCTTCGCACCGAGATATTGCGAAAGCGCTCGAATGATTGTCCAGTCCTCGCGGGCGTCGCCCGGCGGAAAGACGGAACGTTGCGTCATCTGCACGCGGCCTTCCGTGTTCACAAAGGTCGCGCTTTTTTCAACATAAGCCGCGCCGGGAAGGATGATGTCGGCAAATCGCGCGCCGCGATCGCCATGGCTTCCCTGATAGACAACGAGAGCGTTGCCCGTCCGGCTCATGTCGATTTCATCTGCTCCGAGCAGGTAAAGCAAAGCCATCTCGTCATTCTCGGCGGCATCGAAGATTGCACCAAGCGCCTTGCCGCCATTCTGCGGCACAAAACCAAGATCGAGCGATCCTACGCGGCTGGCGGCGTCATGCAGGATGTTGAAGCCGTTCCAGCCTTCATCAGCCTTGAGTACGCCGAGATCCCTGCAAAGCTGGGCAGTCAGCTTGAGAACAGCCGCGCCGTCAGACCGGATCAGCGCGCCTTGCCCAATGATTACCATCGGACGCTTTGCATTTTTCAGCACATCGGCAAAGGCGTGCCTGCCCTCCGCGACGTCACGCAAGGTCTGCGGCCCGGCTCCGAGATAGTCATATTCATATGTCAGATCGCGCTTCTCGCCGATCACGCCAACCTTCAGACGTCCGGCGCGATAGCCTTTCAGGATACGCGTATTCAATACGGCCGCTTCATGGCGTGGATTTGTGCCGACCAGAAGAACGGCGTCGGCTTCGTCAAGACCGTTGATCGTGGAATTGAAGAGGTAGCTTGCGCGCCCCAGCGCCGGATCGAGCGGGACGTCTTCGGGGCGGCAATCCAGATGCGGTGAGCCCAGAGCGGTGAAAAGCTGTTTCAGCGCATAGGTTTCCTCGACCGCCGCCAGATCGCCCACGATTGCGGCGATCTTCTCACCGCCCGCCGCCTTGACGCGCGCGGCAATTTCGGAAAACGCCTCGTTCCAACTCGCTTCCTGAAGACGGCCTTCCTTGCGAATATAGGGCCGGTCCAGCCTTGCCCGGCGCAACCCGTCCCAGACGAATCGGCTCTTGTCGGAAATCCATTCCTCATTCACATCGTCATGGTTGCGCGGTAAAATGCGGAGAATTTCACGGCCGCGCGCATCGACGCGTATATTCGAGCCGACTGCATCCATCACATCGACGCCTTCGGTCTTGCGCAGCTCCCATGGGCGCGCCTTGAAGGCGTAGGGCTTGGAGGTCAGCGCGCCAACCGGGCACAGATCGATAACATTGCCCGAAAGCTCCGAGGTCATGCCCTGT
>JAHQVI010000193.1 GCA_019634405.1 Hyphomicrobiales bacterium | reverse complement strand
CTTGAAAAAAGATTGTCGAACGCCGCCTTGTTTTCAGCCACATCGCCGACACCAAAAACAGAAAGAAACTTTGAAAACCCACCTGTGTCGCCAGCCTCGCCAACGCCAGGTTGGGCGTTCGCGCCGATCGTGATCCGCTGGTCATCGCCCGCCAGATTTCGCCAGTTATTCAGGCTTGCCGGATTTTGCACATTGTCGGAAATTGGAGACATGACATCTGCTCCCTAAACTTTCATCAACCAGTCAGAAGGCGTCGAGCCGATGTCATCCTCAGGCTTTTTATTCAATTCTGATGCACGCTCCAGGGCTTGCGCCAGTTTTGCGCTCCAAAATTCAGCGACTCCAACAAAACGCTCGGTCAGCTCAATGAAACGCCGCCGATCCAAATTGTTTGCGGGTTCATGCAAACGCAATAAAATTGCATCAGACAAATCGTCGACGCCAAAGAAACACCCCTTGGTCAGGCTCCAATCCAGATTTGCGCTGAGCAGACCAGGCAAGATTACATCCGTTTTGCGTCCAGTATAAACGCCAACAACCGAACTCCAGTGGATCAGTTCATCTTCAGAACCGCAACTGATATGCAGCCATAATCCGCTTTCGCCGATTGCCATACTGCACACATTCGCTTCATTCGGGATGAGATCGTCAACTCCAAGATATTGACTTAATTCTGATAAACGCTCTCTAAATAAAGAAATATTCATTTATTGATATATACCTATGAATTAACTCGCCAGCACATAAATAATTTTGTAATATTTTTGATCTTCGAACAAGCGGAATTCATGACTGTGTCTTTAGACACATGCGACTGAGACTAGAAAATTGAACCCGACATTTTAGTCCCGCGCCTGGGAAAGGCTCACTGATTGAGTGAAAAGACGGGCGATGAATATTGCTTGCAGATTGGTCGGGGTGATTTATTTAAAATGGAAATCTACGTATGTTTCATAAATTGTCTTAAGTAATATTCCGTAATACATTAAAGATCTGTGGAATTGTGTAGAAAACCATCAGACTTGCCTTTGTCATTTTGCGCCAGCACGCATAAGTTGCTCTTCACAAGACGCTCGCCTCACTTTCACATTCAGCCGCTCCGACCGGTTGCGGTCGCCAATTCATGGATACGCATATGCCGCGCGAGTTTTGGATCGACAAGCGCCCCATTGGCCCCGACCATCCTCCCTATTTGATCTGTGAAGTCTCCGCCAATCACAACGGTTCGCTGGACCGTATGCTGGCGACGATCGATGCAGCGGCGGCGACAGGCTGCGACGCAATCAAGGTCCAGAGCTACACGCCCGATACGATGACGCTCGACTGCGAACGTCCGGAATATCAGATCACGGACGGCCCCTGGGCGGGGCGGTCGCTTTATCAGCTTTATCAAGAAGCCCAGACCCCCTTCGAATGGCATGAAGCAATCTTTGCCAGAGCCCGGGAGCTGGGCGTTACGCTCTTTTCCACGCCGTTTGACGATAGCGCCGCAGAGCTTTTGGCGGGCCTGGGCGCGTCCGCTTTCAAAATTGCCTCGTTCGAATTGGTTGATCTCCCGCTGATCGCCGAGGTCGCCCATTATGGCAAGCCAATGATCCTGTCGACCGGCCTCGCGGCCCTGAGCGAGATCGAGGCTGCGATCGACACGGCGCGCCGGGCCGGATGCGATCATATCGCTTTGCTGCATTGTGTCAGCGCCTATCCGGCTCCGGTCGAGGCTTCCAACCTGCGAACAATGGAAAGTCTCAGCAAGGCGTTCGATGTGATCGTTGGCCTTTCCGATCACTCCAAGGGCACGGCCGTTGCGACGGCCGCAGTCGCACTTGGCGCATCCATCATCGAAAAACACTTCACGCTTTCGCGAGCCGATGGCGGACCCGACGCTGATTTCAGTCTGGAGCCCGAGGAATTTGTGCAGCTGACGTCAGATTGCAATACCGCATGGAAAGCCATTGGAGCCGTCCGCCATGGCGCGCAGAAGGCAGAGTTGGAAAACCTTCAATTTCGGCGCTCGCTTTGCGCAATTACGGACATCAAAGCCGGCCAGACATTTTCATTGCAAAACATCCGTTCGATCCGGCCTGGATTTGGTCTTCCACCATCACATCTGACAGAGGTAATCGGTTGTGAGGCCACAGTCGACATTCCAAGAGGCGCGCCCCTCGACTGGACCGTCGTTCAAAGCAGACGGCGCCGCAATCGCGACGAACCAGGCGCTTCTGGATGATGAAGGGGGCAGCGTGACGCCAGAATGGGATCGCACAATGCCTGCCTCGGCCCATGACGATCAGTCTAAAGGCCGGTTGGCTGGGAAAGCAATTCTTGTAACGGGAGCGGCAGGACATCTCGGGACTGCAATCTGTCTCGGTATCGCCCGTGATGGTGGTGTGCCGATCCTGAACGGACGCAATGGACAGCGCCTTGACGCGCTTCGGCGGAGATTATCGAGCGAAGGCGTGGACTGTCCCATTCTGGTCATGGACATCGCAAATGAGCTGGAGATGCGATCCCGCCTCGCCGAAATAATTCAACTCCTCGAACTTCCATTTTCCGGAATTGTCAACAATGCCTATGCAGGCCGCGCATCGGACGAGGGCGGATCAAAATCTGAAGTCTTTATAGAGGCGGCGGCAGTCAATCTGGGGGCGGTCGCAAATCTCATTGAAGCGTTCGCAACGCTCCACGGGCGTCATGGCGGCTCCATTGTCAACATTTCCTCGATCTATGCGCAGGTAAGTCCCGATCCCCGGCTCTACCCGGAGGGCGTACCGGTAAATCCGCTGCAATACGGCGCAACCAAGGCGGGGGTGGAGCAACTGACGCGCTACTACGCCGTCGCATTGGCTCCCGCGGGAATACGTGTCAATTGCGTCTCACCTGGTCCCTTTCCAAAGCCAGAGGTAACCCGGCAACATCCCGAGTTCATCCAGGAACTGACCCGCAGGTCGCCCATGCAGCGGCTGGGGCGTCCGGAGGAGGTTTACCCGCCCATAGGCTTTCTTCTGAGCCAGGAAGCAAGCTACGTCACGGGAGCGAACCTGAGTGTCGATGGCGGCTGGACAGCAATATGAGTGCAGAAAATAGTCGCCATTGACTGAGAGGACCGGGACATGACAATTCCGCTTGGAAAATTTATCGAACCAAAACCAAGTGCGTTCTCTACTCCGTTCCGTACTCTGTATGACGCAATCTGGGAAGCGGAGACGCGGTTCGACCTTTTATTCCGTCGGGAGAAAGGCCCTGTGCATGTCTGGGCCGCCAATCGGGTGCGTTTCTATTATGAGCTTGCGCAAAAACTCGGCATCTACACTCCACAGCAACAACACACGCCGGCGGCGCAGGAGCACGCATCGCTCAAGCTGAATTCGCTCTTTCCTGTAGACGCCTATATTCAAACCGGCGCGCTAGGGCTGGCGGCGGCAAACCGTATGCGCCCGTATGGTTGTATTTATACGGAGCAATATGTCAGGCGGCTGCTTGAGAAGGGACGGGGCATCCTGCTTGTCCACGACCAACCTGAGGCTCTGGTTCAACATCCCCGGCTTCAAGTCATCACTTCGCGGCAACTGGCCAGCCTGCGATCTGAGGCGAAGGACAGATTGCCGAAATTGCGGGACGTTCGTATCGATAAAGCAAGCGCGGACTATTGGGCCGAAGTGGATGCATTTTTCCGCGAGCGGCTCGGCCTGCCGCTGCTTGATCAGGCGCGAGTCGAGCAACTGATCCTGCAGCATCGCCAAGCGCTCACGGTTAACGAAATGCTCTTCGGCCGGATTCAACCGAAATGTTTCATTCTGATGACTCACTATTTTCGCGCTCCACAGATTGAAGCGGCGCAGAAGGCCGGCGTGCGCGTCATAGATTACCAGCATGGGATCAATAGTCGATATCACCTCGGCTATGGATTTCCGCATTTGCAGCCAACGCACCGCAAAATCCCCTATTTCCCGGACGAATTCTGGAGCTGGGGAGATCTGTGGACCGACACGGACTGGTTCCCTCATGCATGTTGCGATCCACGCCCGCTTGGTCATTATCAGGCTGGCGATCTCACGAGCCAAACGTATCGTCAGCCTGCGTTCCAGCGGACGCTATTGCTCGCGACCTCCTGGGCAATGCAAAAGCAATTTCGCGGTGTCGCTCGCCGACTGGCCGAGTTGCTTTCGGATTGGCATATTCTGATAAAACTTCACCCGCGAGAGAGTGAGGACGCCTATGCGGATATCGCTGAGTCTTTCCCCAATGTGTCCGTGGTGGCCGGAACCACAGACATATTTGAGACGTCCCGGTCAGCCGATATTGTCGCAAGCATTTGCTCGTCCGCATTGTTTGACGTGCTCATGAATGGCTGCAAGGTCATTGTAATCAATGCTCCATCCGTGGAGTATGCGGAGGACTTCGTTCAGCGGTTCGACGTGCCGATCCTGCAGCCTGACGCGTCCAACATACGGGATTGCATTGCGCGTTGCGGGACACAGAACATCCGTCTAGACAAAGTATTTGCTCAGCCCAACGACGATTACCTTGATATCGCGCTTGACTCGATTACTTCCCCGAGCCCGCACAACACATTTCGCCTCCCCCCCACAACTGCCCCGGTGTCAACGAGATTAAACGGCCGTCTACAGCGATACGCAAAGAGCCTGTCATTCGGAGGATTTGCCGCAGCTGCAAAGCGACTTTCGATGCCTGCTCGGCGAAATCAATCCCTCTCTCATGAGAACGCCGAAGCCTCAGAGGCCTTTCGTAATGAAACTTTGATAGCGCTCAAAGCGGCAATGGAGGCGCAGGATTCCGGGCGTATCGGACAGCTGATCATCGACCTTGTGCGCTCTGGAACGACATCGCGGAAATACAGGACCAGCTTCATCTCCGCTATGTGGGCCGTCGAACAGGATAGCAAGCGCGCCGCACGCGCACTTTTACGTGGCTATATTGCCGTGATTCCGCAGCATGAACTGGCCTACAATCTTCCCCTTTACGAACATGCCGTTCGGCTGGGCGTTGGCAGTCGCTTTGCGGATAGATTCAATATCAGGCTTCGGAGCCATAGCCGCATCTGGAGATCCGCATCGGCCCTTTTTGCGCAGACCAGCCATATTGCAGGGCGAATGTGTGAGACGGTCGAGACGCTTGCCGCGAGTTGCGACGCAGAATGGCTCGACTCACGCGTGTCGCAAAAGGATCAGCGCGGGCTCTTCATGAACCTGAAACAAAGACTCAACGCTGGCGAACCTTTTGCGATGATCAGACTGGGTGACGGCGAGGTTTATGGCTTTTCACCAGATTATGTCAAGGAAACCAGTCTTTCGCATGACCGAGAATTGCGGGAACTGGTTTGGTGGGGCAGCGCGCAGGATGCATCACTCAGAAACCGATTATGCTCTGAATTTATATCCTCGCTGCAATCGGCTGACTACCTTGGCGTCCCGTCCCCCTTCCGGCTTTTACGAGATATTCCATCATCACTGGCCGATCTCAGGCGCCCGATTGACAATTGGCACAGGACAGTGAGGGCGCATTTTGTCTTGCTGACCGAACTCTCGCGCCTACATCGCTCCGGCGAGCTCGACATGGCGCGCAGACAACTCGTTGATGAACGTTGTCATCAGCCACTCTTTACTCAGTCGCTGACCCGTGAGCTTCTTGCTGAGCGCTCCCATTCGGTCTGCATCAGCTGCTTTTCGAAGAAACAGCTGAACGCTGCTCTCGGCATTGAGCTGTTCCACGATCAGGTTCTCCTCCCACCGCACCAGAAAGTTCTTGATCTGGTTGAGGAATCGGAGATCCGAACCATTCCCGCCCCGGAACTTATCGACACGCTTTATGAGCAGATAGATCAGGTCGTCCGTCCTGGCAGCACAGTTCTGGTCGCAGGAGGTTTTGTCGGCAAGCTCCTGATTGCGCGTGCGCGAGCGGCCGGCGGCATGGTGCTCGACATCGGGGCTTCAGCCGACTACTGGATCGGCCGTGAGACGCGTGGAAAGTATGATTTCTCCGACTATCGCCGCGAGCGAACCCACACGGCGTCGTCAGGCCAGCCGTCAATGGGGGTAACCGATGCATTATGAACAGATCGCGGCGATGTTCGCCAAGGGGAAAAAACTATTCGCAGCCGGACAGAATGTGGTCAACGGTTTGTCCGCCGATGAGGATACCCGCCGCCTGGCAATCGAAATCTCCTACTCCTTGCAGAGCGGTTCGTATACTGATTATTCCAAGTCCGACTTCGCGGCCGCCATCCGTGAAGAAGGACACCGGATGATCGAACCGATCCTTCGTGACCACAATGTCGGATCCATTCTCGATTGCGGAACAGGCGAAGGAACGCGGTGGTTTGGCTTCAACTATCCGACGCAGCGCATGTACTGCCTCGACGCTTCGTTTCACCGGCTCGTATACTGCAAGCGCAATCTTCGCGAAATCGACGCTATTGCCAATGCGTCGGTGATCAAGGGCAACATGGTGAAACTCCCCTTCGCCGAGGCTTCCGTCGACGCCGTATTCACATGTCATTCGATTGAACCGAATACGGATCGTGATGCAAGCTGCATTATCGAGCAGATATTTGGCATTGCGCGCAAGCTTGTCGTGATCATGGAGCCCAATTACCGCGATGCCGAGCCCGAGATGAAAGCCCGCATGGAGGCGCACGGATATGCGCGGAACATTTGGGATGTCGCCCTGAATCAACCAGATTATGATATCATTGACCAGGGAAGCTTTGAAAACGTGCCCAACCCGTTGAACCGCACGTCATACATAGTGGCAAGGCGGCGGCGCGTTCCACAGCTTCAGGACATATTGGTAAGTCCGATAGACGGGATCCCTCTGACACGTCACGAGAGCGCATGGATTGATGGCAATTCTTGCATGGCGTTTCCGATCTTCAACGGAATCCACTGTCTGGCTCCGGAAGACGCCGTTTTCGTCGGCTGCAATCCGGCCCAGTAGCCATTTTCCCCGCTGCACACAAGCGACCGGTTAATGCCATGGGTACACGATCGGGATGGATTTCAGCACAGCTTCTGAAATGGCGGAGCGTGATGCTTATATGGCCGCCAGGCCCGGGTTAGCACCGTTGAATCTTGGTGGTTTTGCCGGTTTACGAATATTTCGTCAGTCAAGGCTCGGCAAACATATAATAATCTGCTTAGTTGAATATAGTTTCAGATCAAATTTGTCCGGTGCACATCATGCAGCTTCCGACATGTTGCCTTGCGGTCTTTGTTTCCGCTTTTCTATTTGTCGCTCCGGCGCGCTCGGTTGCACCGGAGACGCTTCAATCCGTCGTTTCAGTACTGCCGGTCTGGCCCGGCCAGGCGCAGGGCGGCCAAGGGCGCGCCCCAGGGACCGCACCTGAGGGCAGCGGTGTGGTCGTCGCCGCTGATGAGGATGGAAGCGCATTTGTTGCGACAGCCTGGCACGTGATCAAACCAGCCGAGCGGATCGATGTGCGGCTGGCCGACGGCCGCATTCTCCCGGCCGAACTGGCTGGCCAGGACGAATCCAGCGACATCGCGCTTTTGCGTGTCAGAGCTGACCTTTCCGCTTTCACTTTTGCTGCAAGGCCGCGATTGGCGCAGCCGGTCTGCACAATTTCAAATGCCTATGGGCTGGGGCTTTCGGTGAGTTGCGGCGTCGTTTCTGCCCTAGATGTCAGCACTGCAGGCTTCAATCCGGTCGAAGACTTCGTGCAAACCGATGCGGCCGCAAATCCGGGTAGCTCCGGGGGGGCGCTGGTCGATCAGCAAGGAAATCTCGTCGGCATGATTTCAGCGATTTTTGCCGCCAAATCCGACACAAATATCGGCATTAACTTTGCCGTTTCCGCTCCCCTGCTGAGAAGGGTCGTCGATGATCTGAGAGACGATGGAGCCATCGACCGGGTTCGCGCCGGCTGGCAACTGATGCGGCTCTCTCGCGCGGCACAGAGCAAAACATCGGGCGCGCGCGTCGATCATCTTGATGCGGATGGCCCTGCGGCCGCAAGCGGCGTCATGAAGGACGACATCATCATCCAGATTGGCCCGCGCCGGATTCAAAGCCCAGAGGACGCAATCGCAGCACTGGCTCTCGTTCTGCGGGGCTCTGGCGTCAACGTTACTTTGCTGCGCGGTGAAAGACAGCTTCAGGTCAATTTGACGTTTGGCGAAACGAACAGGCAAGCGCAAATAAATGCACCTGCAACAGATGATCCGGATTGCCCCTATCTCAAACCGGTTTGCGACACTCGTCAGGCTGTATTCCCGATCGAAAGCTTTGATCCATTGGCAAGCGCGGTACGGATCGGTGCGGGTATGCTGGTTACGAACCGGCATGCGATCGGAAATCTGAGCACGGCGATTGTCCATACGCCTGAAGGTCCGCGCGAAGGACAAGTAATTGCCTCCGCCTATCGTGGAGACCTGGCGCTGCTCAAGGTCGATGGTCTCCCGGAGGTGAGCCTCGTTCTTGCACCCGGGACCGCGAATGATGACCTGGAAACACAGATTAGCGGACCGCTTTTTGCCGTGGGCGCTGATATCGGCCGCCGTCAGATCCGCGTCTTCAAGCCCGGCAAATTGACGCTCGCGCCTGCAAAACATGCTTCCCTTGGCAGGTTGCATGTCACATCAACAATGCAACCCGGCGTCAGTGGCGGCGCTCTGGTTGATGAAACCGGCAAATTGATCGGCATCGTGACAGGCGGAGGCGAGGGACGCAACGAGGCTTTGCCAGCGCGTGAGTTGGTGAAATTGCTGGAACTTCGTACTTCAGCGGATGCCGGGACGATCCAGACCACACTGGGCGGCGCGCTTGCGCGATGCGCAGAAGCTCTGGACGGCGCTGAGAGCGCTGCGCGAGGGACAAAACTGGCCGACGCCCTCCTGACCGGTATCCTGAATGACTGCCGCGCTTCGGAGAATGCCGGACAATATTTGCGGGCCGGTCGGCTTCTTGGTATGGCCGGTCATTTCAAGGACTCCATCGAATTCAACGAAGCTGCAGTATCGCAGACGCCGAATTCGATCAATTCCCGAATTTCGCTTTTAGTTTCGCTGCAGCTTGCCGGACGCTTCAAGGATATGTTGCCTCATGCACGCTGGTTGTTTGAGGTTGCATCTGATGATCCGCAGGCGTTGCGTTTCGCCATACAGTCCGGAGTGTGGGGCGGCGACAAGGCTTTCGCTGAATCCGCTTATCAAAAGCTGTTAATTGCCGACCCGCGTCAGGCTCAGGCAGCGCGCCGCTTCATCGATAACGCGCCGCCTGCGCCAAAAGCGCGTTAAACACGCCGCCGACTGATAATCCGCTCATCTATCGCGTAGCGGATCAGGGATCCAGCCAACGGCGACAACTTTATCCTCATACGGCGACGGAGTGGCGCGTTCAAAGATCCGCTCCTTGAGAGCCTTAGCGGTCAAATCGGGGGTAGCGTCGAGCAATCTTGCAGCAAGCGCTGCAAGTCTGGGTACGGCATAGCTTGAGCCGGAGGCAGTTCCTTTTGCGCCGCGGAAATCAATAACGGCAATGTTCTCCGCCGGGAGCATGATATCGACGCTGACCGGTCCCCAGTTCGATCCCGGGGCCAGCTTGCCAAAACCATCGGCGGAGGTCACAACAATGAGGTTGTCAAGCTTGAGAGCAGCAGGCCAAAGCGCTTTCCCATCGATATTACGCCCATCATTTCCCGCCGAGACAATCGCCAGCATGTCCGGTTGCTGACGCATCGCCGCCTCGAAATCAAGCCAGTCATTCTTGTTCGGGCTCCCCAGCGGCATGACGATAATCCGCACGCCGGACTCCGCGGCCATTTCCACGAGCGCACCCATACGGCTCATATCGGGGCGCGGATAACGGTAAGGAATCAAACTCGCCATTGGCGCTTCACGCACCAGAACAGAGGCGACAGCCGAACCATGCCGGATCGGCAGGAAAGGACTGCGGGAAACGTCGCCATCATAGGGTCGTGGATCTGAATCCCAGAAATCATATCCCAAAGGGATCCCGTTGCTGTCGCGGGCCAACCGGTCGCGATAGATAGGCAGATCATAGGCGAGACCGGAATCGACGAGCGCAACTCGCGGGCCGCCGGGATCACGGCCTTCCGGCCAGGGCGCCTCCAGCGTCTCTATCCATTTGACCGTCGCAAGATCGCTATCCAATTGCTCCAATATGGTGCGTGGGCCGTGAGGCTGCCTGACAATCCGGCGAGCTGAATGGATCCGGCAGCCACCATCGGCCATGGCCTGAAGCCGGGGAAGCGTTGTTTCGCCGAACGTTTCATAGAGTTCGACCGTAAATCGACGCAGCTGACCGCCGGGTTGAATGCGCACTACTTTCAGATCATAGCCGTCCGGCAGCGCAAAACGCTGCGAAAGCTGTATGAGACCGCCATTCGCTTCACGCCGGTCTTCGTTGAGCAACCATGATCCCGGCAATGATTGCTGTGCGACAAGGCCGGATATTGGTAACGGCGTACAAAGTTTTTCGACCGCACGAAACGCCCAGTCTTCAGGCGTCACAGATTCGTTCGCATATGTCGCTGCTACATGGAAAAACAACGGCATCGCAATCAGACATGCGCAAGCTGACTTCGCGAACCTCACCAGGCCAGTCCGCAGACGCCGGCGATAATCTTCCGCAAGTGAAGCAACAATATGCATAGCAAGGGAAGGTACCGCATCAAGCAGAGATTGTCATTGGAGCTGGCGGAAACCATCGATAAGACAATTCAATTCAAGGCTTCGCCGCTGACGCGCAGGATATCCGGCCTGTATCCTGAAACGCAATACCAGGAGCCCGGCATGGCGGCGAAGACGGACCTGGCGTTGAGCATCAGTTCTTCGCATGCAATTCTTTAAGTGCCGCATTCATCACCAACACAGGAATAATGCCGGTCGCAACGATCAGTAGAGCCGGCAACGCAGCCTGTTCCAACAATTCGTCCTTTGCATACTGGTACACATAGGTCGCCAATGTCTCATAGTTGAATGGTCGCAGAAGGAGTGTCATGGGCAATTCCTTCATGACATCTACGAAGACAAGCAGTCCGCCTGCGATGAATGAACGCGTTAAAAGCGGTAAGAGAACCTCCAAAACGCTTTGATTGAAATTACGCCCCAATATACGACTTGCCCCCAGCATGTTGGGCGGCAAACGCGCAATTCCCGTTGTCATTGCTCCATATCCGATCGCCTGGAATCGAACTGCGCAAGCAATGATAACAAGCCCGAGCCCGCCGATCAGGAAACCGTCCGCCGGAATTCCCAGGATATTTCCCGACAGGTAAGCGAAAGCGGAATCGAATGCTCCGGCTGCTGTAACAACGCCGATAGCCAATATTGTCCCGGGGAAGGCGTATCCTATCGAAGACAATGCGGAGACGCGCCGTAAATTGGGACCGCCCTGGTAAGCGGACGTAACCCCCATCAAGGTTGCAACGCACATAACAAGAATTGCAACAATGCCCGCCAGCATGAGCGCGTTCATTGCCGCCCTTCCAACAGCAAGCTCAATGCTAAGCGAATAGCCCTGTAGAACGAAGTTCAGAAGAACCGCGACGGGTATCACAAAGCCGATCACGAAAGGCAATAAACAGCACAATATGCACCATAGCTTGGACCACCCCATTGCCGCCTTGGGCGGCATAGGCGTTGCTCGCCGGCTTAAATTGGTAAAACGTTGCTTTGAGCGTGCGGCAACCTCGATGACGAGCAGCATGAGGATGAAAATAAAAGCCAACACCGCGATTTGCGCCGCTGCTGTCAGGCTGTTCATGCCAAGCCAGACATTGAAAATCCCAAGCGTCAACGTTTCAATGGCGAAATAGTCGACTGTGCCGAAATCCGAGATGGCTTCCATTAGGACCAGCGCTAAACCTGCAATAATTGCAGGCCGTCCGAGCGGTAGCCCAACACTCCAGAAGAGATTTCGCCCTGAAACCAGTCCCGTCTGATAAAACGATTGCGGGGTCAGCGTAAAAGCCGTACGCGCCATCAGGTAAACATAGGGGTAAAGCACAGCGCCCATGATGAGAACTGCGCCTTGCATTGAACGAACCTCCGGGAACCAGTATTCCCGGGCAGACTCCCAGCCGAACAGGCTGCGCAAACCGGTCTGAACGGGACCGGCAAATTCAAGAAAGTCCGTATAGGTGTAGGCGACGAGATATGCCGGTACGGCAGCCGGCAAAAGAAGCATCCATTCGAAATATCCGCGGCCCGGAAAATCGTAGCGAAAAATGACCCAGGCGCTGCTTACGCCGAACGCCAGGCTAACCGCGCCGACACCTGATATAAGAATCAGCGTGTTCATCACATAGCGCGGCAAAACCGTATCGCTCAAATGGATCCAAAGACCGCCGCTATCGCCACTGGCGGCAACAAAGACGGCCAGAATTGGCGCAAGATACAATCCGGACAGCACAAATGCCAACATTGTCAGCGGGGCAAACGCGGAACTCGTATTGAGATATCCGGGCTGCTTGACCGCCGTTACCATCCGCCGCGGTCAATCACTTTTTGGGCCTCGATAGCCAGTTCGGCAATATTTGCGATCGGTGTGTCATCTTCCTTGAATGCGCCCAAGGATTTTAGCTCTTCCGTGAGCTCAACTGATGGATTTACCGGATATTCGAAATTGACCGATCCATACAGCTTTTGCGCATCTTCAGACGTTAAAAACTCAAGAAAACGAATGGCTTCGTCCTTGTTTTTGGAGTGCTTCGCGACCCCTCCGCCGGAGATATTGATATGCGTGCCCCGGCCAGCCTGATTTGGAAAAACCAGATTGACAGCGTCCGCCCATTCACGCTGAACCGGTACGTCTGATGTTGTCAGCTTGCCGAAATAGTAATTATTGATGATCGCAATATCGCAAAGCCCCTCATAAATGGCTTTGACCTGAGCGCGGTCATTGCCTTGCGGCCTTTGCGCAAGATTTCCCACCAACTTGCTGACCCATGTTTCCGCCTCTTTCGCACCTAAATGGTGCAACAGCGATGCAACCAGCGCACGATTGTATACATGGCTGCCGGGCCGTACACAGATCCGGCCCGTCCATTTCGGATCGGCGAGATCTTCATATTTGCCGATCCCGTCTGCATCCTCGGCTTTTTTGGAGACGGCGATAACGCGTGCGCGCTTTGAAAACGCAAACCAGCGATTGTCAGGATCGCGCAAATAGTCCGGAATGTTTTTCCGGAGCACGTCAGATTCAACGGTCGCAAGAAGGTCCTTGTCCGCGTAGCTGTAGAGCCTGGCGATATCGACTGTTAAGACAATGTCCGCCGGGCTCCTGTCGCCTTCAGCCAAAAGGCGCTGCGCCAGCCCCCTCGATGCGTAGACGACATTGATCTTTGTGCCCGTTTGTTCTGTGTACGCATTAAGAAAGGGCTCAATGAGAAACGGTTGGCGATGTGAGTAGATATTGAGCTCGCTCGCATGCAGCGGAAATGGAAGTGCGCCCAAGCATAGCAGTAAAAGCGCGCTACTCCGCGCGGCCCAGCGGTTTCTGGCAAATGATAAGGCTGTTTTCATCTTGGATAGGACTTTCTGACACAGTGCAAACAGGCAGTTTGCGGCTTCGCGAAACGGCCTGAAATAAAGCGTTATCAAATTGTGCGATGCCGTTTCACCCTCAACCCCGTAAGCGGCAGGCTTATTTGCCTCGGCCATTGTCAAACTACCGCCAAAGCGGTCCCAGACCGAGAGGACGAAACCAAAATTCTGATCGTAATGGCGCTCTTCGATGGAGTGGTGAATCTGGTGTTGCGCCGGTGAGATCAGCCAGCGTTCGACCGCTGAGCCATAAGATATCCAAACATGCGAGTGACGCAGGTTCGAACCGGCGACATTGAACAGGAAGAGGAATATATTTGCGCTCAGAATGGTTACGAGTTCGGCGCGGTCCCCGAAAAAGAACAAAAAGCCGGCAACAGCGACAGCATGGACAAGGATTGACCGTAGAGAAAAGATGATCGCCTCGACGGGATGCGTCCGGTAAACGGTGAATGGCGTCAGCACTTCGGCAGTGTGGTGCACCTTGTGAAAACACCAGAGAACCGGCCAGCGGTGAAGTGTCCGGTGAACGAGATATTTCGTAAAATCATCGAGTAAGAACAGAACAAGCGTAAACATGACGCCAATGGTCCAGCCTGGCGCCGTCGGCCAAAGGATTACGCGGCCATCCATCCATATATGAAGCGCCTCGAAAATCAGCGTTGCGACGACGAGCTTTGACAGAAGCCGGGGCGCGATGCCGGTTAGGAACAGCTGGTTCAGTAATAAGAGCGAATAGTCAGCGCGGGCCGACTCTGAAAACCATACGCGTTTGGAGAAAAGCTCTGATGTGGCTTTGCCAAGCATTGCTCTGGCAGCAATCAGCTGGATGAAAATTGCAATTAACAATGCCGATGCAAGATAGCCTAAAAATATCCGTTTTTGTGGATTTATGAACGGATCCACCAGCCGATCGATATACTCGGACAGAAAAGCTTCCATGGCGAACCGGGTACCAGAATTGTAAGCGGACCGGCCGAAGCCGATCCGCCAGAGGAGTTAAGTTTTTAATCGTTTTCTGCGCCAGTACCCGATCCCAGTGTTTTGGCCAAGTTTTCAATATCACCGGAGATCGCGTTGTTCTTGGCTTTCACGGCAAACTCATCTTCCAGGAGCTTCTGGATCTTGGCCATGTGCAGCATATACTCGCCCCAGTCCGGTCCCTGGTCGCGAACATAATTACCGCTGCTATCAATATCCACGACCTGGCTGGCGTTCAGGAGCAGAGGGCCAAAGCCGATAAGACGGTTCATGCGGGTCGCTGTCTCGCCAAGATTGTCTTTGCCCGCCTGAAGCGCAAGACTAAATCCTTTTAGCTCACCCCAATGCTTGACATAATCACGGAAGACTTTTGAAGTGTCGCCATTGGCGTCAGTAATTATCTTAAGCTTTGTCATATCCTTGTAGACGGAACCAGCATACTTATAAGTCGCTTCAGCAAGAACCTTCTCCCAATTCACGGCGATGACCTGGGCAAGATCTTTAAGCTCAGCACGCTGATCGTCACTCAGCATTTCGCCCTTTGCCGAGCTTATGAGCTTACGGCCGTCCAGGAATGCCTGAGTGATTGCGTGGAGGTAGTTTGTTGCGTTGCCGGTATCATAGACGGACGCGTCAAATCCAGCTGCATAATATGCCGGACCGAATGTCATTTCAGTCTTAAGGTCGACCTTGCCGTCCTTATTAAAGTCAGCAGCCACTAAGGCATCTTCAGCTTTGTCCGCAGTCGACCCAAGCTTGTTGATGTCATAGACCTGTTTAGCCGTCAGTTGAAGCGTATGGGCAGGCGTACCAAAGTAACCAAAGGCTTCGTCCCACGCATGCTCTTTGCCTGTATAGGGAGCGCCATCGCTATAAGGTTTGTCATTTGGCTTCTTGTCAGCTTCAAGAAGTTCATCGAGGTAATTGTCGACCGCTTGGTTATAGGAAACCGCGCCCATAATGAACTTTGAAATAAGCTGCCCGTAATCATAGCCGTTTGTTGCGTCGAAGCCCTTTTCTGCAGCCGAGGCTTTATCGATCCAGAACGCAACCAGTTCCGGTCCGGTCATATTGCCGGGCATGCCTGTCACAGTGCCTTTGAACGTCTTACCACTCAGATTTTTCGCTTTACTGATATCTTCGACTTTGACCTGCGAGATCGTAAACGGCCCTTTTGTTTTTGGAGCCAGTATTTCGTGTCCGGCCTCGTCTCCCTCAAAGTAGGACAGCATTCTCGATTTCAATTCCTCATTGGCTTCTCCATTGCCGGAGCTGGCCAATTTCTTAAGAGAATCATGCAGAACGTGGCGCGCGATCTGTCCCGTATACCCGACAGAGGTTGTTTTATCGCCCTCATAGCCTTTGACCGTTACCGGAAAGCCTGAATAGACATCATCATTTGCCGATGCTGAGCCAAATGATATCATCATGACCATCGCCGCACCTAATACGGGGCAAACATATTTTGAATGTTCCGAATTCAATCTTTCCTCCTGAACGTGGAATGTTGTGCATCGACTTCTGAGCGGTCGCTAAGCTTTCGTTCTGCTTTACGTGGACTCCGACGCAGCGATCTACGCGCCAATCCTGACCGGTTACATCGGATATTAATCGCGATACTGAAGTATAACGTCAAGATTATTTAAATTTAATTATAATAATTCTAAATTTATATCTTCTAAATTATAATTATTCTAATAATAATTTCGCGCAAAGAAACAATTTATATCAATAATAACAATATATTGAATTAGTTAGTTTTTATGATTTGAAATTCAGGTCAATTATTCAGCTATTGGGAAGATTAAATTCGGACGCAAATTCACAATATTGTGATGACCACATCTTCGTATTGTTGTCTATTGCGCCTCGGCTTCAGCTTCGGGACGAAAGTCCGCGCGTCATTGGCGTAGACCATCCTGCGGTCCATGCGAGAGCGGCACCCCGGAATCTTCTCCCGCGCTTTGAGGCTGTAATGCCTCGCCATCTTGTGCCGGCACCGGGTTCGTCGAGGAAGCTCGGCAGGACTGGATCAAGGCCAGCTCGGCCATCAACCAATTCCGCGTGTGGGTCTTATATTCAGCCGATCCTGTTCGAAGACATCAGCGCTTACCGTTCTGCGGCACGGCTTCGCTCATATGCGCCGTTTTTTTTAGTGGGTCATCATGCCGGTCGAGACCGCGCTGTGCGAGAAGAAATGGCCTTCATCAACTCAATGTTTCGCAAATCTCATTGGCGAGCGGCTTTCTTATTTGCTTCGATATAACAGCTTGTGCGGTCATCGCGCTTACGCCACGCGCATATATGTTTATACAGGCAAGAGAAATTTTTTCATGAATATTGATATGGTTTTTTAACTAACCTATTACTATTGCAATATTTTATTCGTATATATGAATAATAAAATATGATAAAATCAAAAAATAGCAATTGATTATATTGAATTTTTTTAGGTAAATAGATTTTAATTTTATTTATCCTGGGTAATCGCAATGATAAATATTCCAATTTACTTAATTAACCTTGACAAAGACAGTGACCGACTTGAATTCATGGATAATCAATTCCGGGAACTTGGAAGCAGCTATGAACGCTTTGCGGCGATAAGGGGTACACAATTACCCGAGGCGCTAGCGCCATATTTTACAGACAAATCCCGGCGCGTCGTATCGCAACTGACATCTGGAGAAATTGGCTGCTATGCTAGCCATCTGGCAATTATGAAAATTGTAGCAAATGGCGCACAGCCTGGTCTGATTTTCGAAGACGATGTTCGGATCAAGCCCGAATTCCCTGCTCTAATCGACGAATTTCTAAACGCCCAACTGCCATATGACATCCTTCGGATCAGCTCGCCGCGAAAAAAGCGCTGGATTTTTATCAAAGCGAACTTTTCGACGGGATACAAGGCAGTCAAATATATACGCGTGCCAATGCTTG
>JAHQVI010000192.1 GCA_019634405.1 Hyphomicrobiales bacterium | reverse complement strand
TATGAATAAAGGCGAAACGCTTGCCCTCATGCTTCTGCACGCCAGCAAGGATGCCGAGCAGATCCGGCGTTGCCTCTGCTTCGATGGACCATCCCTGCACCGTCATCCGTGCATCTTCCACCTTGGTCTGCAAATGCGCCGTTCGGGCCAGCAGGCCGGCCAGACGGCGGGTGGAAGGATCGTCCCCGTCGAGCAGCTCAAGACGATTGGCGACGGCGAGCGGCTGGAGTTCCTGGCAGAATGCGCCAATGGTGAGCGCATCGCCCCAGCTCAGCGTGTCTACGCCTAGCAGCGCCTGCATTTCGCCAATCGCATCGGCGGCGTCATTGAGAGCCGTCTTTGCGCGCGGTAAGGCACGTTCGACGCGCATTGCGGCATCGGAGCTGCTGGCGAGATCGCCGCGCAGCAGACGCAGGGGCGAACGGGCCAATATACCCTCATAGCCGCTGGATATCAGCGCGTCGCGAAGCTGGTGCAGGAGCGGGAGCGCAGCGTGGAACGCCAACCGTCCCGGCAGGATGCTTTTGATCGCCGGGGGAACCTGCGCTGCGATCTTGCCATGCTTGAACCGTTCCTCGATCAGCTCGCGCAGCGGCAGACCGCCCTCTTCGATTGGGGCGGTCATAGCGGAGGAAAAACGCTCCAGCTCCTTGAAGCGCGCATCGATTTCACCGACGACAGCGGTGCGCTGCTTGACAATGTCGATACGCGGCTTGCGCGTCGTCCATCTTTCATAGATCAGCTTCAGTTCTTCGATGAAGCTCTTTTTATCGCCCTGGCTGTCATGTATGAGCGTGACGACGTCACCCAGCCCGGTCTGTTTCAGGCGGTGGAACACAACGTCGAGCGCAGCGCGCTTTTCGCAAACGAACAACACGCCCTTTCCGCGCGCCACGTAATCGGCGATCAGATTGGTGATCGTCTGCGATTTACCGGTGCCAGGCGGTCCCTGGATCACGTAGCTCTCGCCGCCGCTTGCGCGCGCGACAGCCTGCGTCTGACTCGGGTCAGCGGGAAGCACGATGTAGTCTTCGCGTTTCTTACCGTCTCCTTCGCGAAATGCGCGGCGCGCTTCCTCTGAGAACAGAAGATTAAAATTGGCGTGCTCGCGCGCCTTGCCCGTAATGAGTTCGGAATAGTCGCGAACCAGGGTCATCTTGCGATAGTTGAAATTCGCCAGCGTCACGGAGCACAGATCAATCTCCCAATCATGCGATCCGGCGGCCTGTCCGTCATCAATGGCGTAGACGTCGCGCTTCCGCTCCTCCGGGGTACCATCCTGTGGGGGCGTATCGGGTTGAGGAACGTTTTCGCCGCCTGGGTCCACCTCGGCGACCATGCCGAGCATATGCGGCTTGACATTGTTGTCGGCAAGATCGCCGGCCGGTGCGCGGGCGACGCGGATATTGCGCTCGAAAATCTGTATGCCCAGCGGTTCATAGGTGGCGCGCGCATAGCTGTAGGCCAGGCCGTCATAATCCTTGACGCCTGTTCCCGTCCGCGCACGCCGCCGGCGGTAATCGTCGAGCTTGCGGCGAGCGCTGCGCTGGATGAGCTGGATGCGCGGCGTTTCGACAAGTTTGAGATCGACGCCTTTGCCTAGCCGCGAGATCTGGCGTTCCAGATCCTGATGCAGTGCGCGGATAACCTCCATATCGGTGATGTCGACCGTCTCCGGCAGGCGGATGTCATAGAGTTGGCGTAAATGGTAGCGCAGGGCGGGATTGATCTGGGCTTCGGTGAGATCGGTCTTGAGGCGGAAGCTGTCCTTGACGCCCTTCTTTTTCGCCAGTTCCACCGGCAGCAGGATCAGTGGGCTGGTGATGCGTTCATTCGCCCCTTCTTTCAGATTGGTCCAGCGCAGAAAAGCGATGACGAGGCGGAGCTGCGAGAAGCCGTATTCGCGCGCATCGCGCTGGGCGTCGAGGCGGATCCGGTCGAGCATGGCCGGAAGGTAGCTGTAATCTTCGAATTGCAGCCATTTGCTCAAATCGAATGGACGCCGCAATTCCTTGATGAGCTTGTCGCTCAGACAGAAGAGTTTCGCGGGCTGGATCGTCTTGTGATCGATCAGATAGGGCAGGGAACCGACCGTGAGGTTCAAGGTCCCGCTCGTTTCGCGAAAATAGATCAGACGGTTGCGGCGACTGATTTCGAACAGCCGGTCGCGAAGCTGTTCGTGCAGATAATTGCGGATCGCGACGCGGTCAGAATAATCCGGCATCTGATCGTCATCGGCGTCGGCGCGGTCGATATCCTGTTCGCGATAGCGGGCCAGCGCCCCGGCGATCTGACGCAGATCCTGCGGACGCCTGCGCCGGTCAAGCTCCGTCATCTTCTCGATGATCTGCGAAACCACCGGATGTATGCGGGGATTGTGCCGCATGACATTGCCGCGCGCCTCAACGAAGCTGGCCAGATCATCCATATTGCTCAGATCGAGCCGTAGAGCGAGGCTGCTGAGGATCGCGCCCAGCACGAAAACATCCGAGAGCTGATCATGGTGCCCCCCTCTTTGCTCCCAGGCTGTATAGTCGGGAAAATAGGCCCGGCGCGGGGTAGGGTCGTTGCGGTCGCCAAGACTTTCGTCGACGAGCGCGATGCCGCCGCCTTCGCTGTGCTGCTGATAGCGCCCCGTGACTTCGAGAGCGGAGCCATCGCGCTGTTCCGCCTCGCGCAATGTGTCGATATTTATCTCGGGCGAGGCCGCAAGGCTGTTGGGGAACCAGATATGCCCCATCGAAACGCGTAAGACGTCGACGCCGTTCAGTGGCGCGATCTGCCCGGCTTCATGGAGCGCTGCGACCTGCTCGATCAGCGGCAGAGCGGCGGCGAGCACATCGTCAGTGCCGCAGGTCTTGGCCTCGCGCCACTCGCGAAGAAGGTCGGCAAAGTGGCGGGCGTCTTCTGTTTCAGCGCTATACTGCATCATTTGCCTTTTCGATGATCTGTGTTGCGCCGCGCTTCAGCTTGAGCATCTCGTCTTTTTTACGCCTCAACTCCTTACGCGCAATCGGCTCGTAGACAGGAAAAAGGCCGATCTGACTGGCGAAATCAAGTGACCAGGCCAGATGCAAATCGTCCGATTCCGGATTGACAGTGGCGAAGTCGAGGAGCAGATAGGCGAAGTATTCGTGACAGGATCGCGCCATCCCGCTAAGCTCGACCTTCAGATCTGAGGTTTTGCTTTTGGCGTCGGCGCTGTCATTGACGATCGGCTCCTCATGGGCTTCGCCATAGCCCTCGAAATAACGTTCGGCAAGGTTGAGCGTGAATTCATTGCGCATGAAGTCGGGCGCGAGCAGGCAGTCGGCGATCCGGCGCGACAGGTCGCTGAGCATTTGCTGTCCAAGAATGTCGAGCCGCCTGGCGTCAATCGGGCCGCGCACCAGAAGCTCGGTCTGGGCGAGGGCGGGACGCTCCGCCGCTAGCAGATCCAACGCCTTGGCGCGAATGAACAATTCCGGATGGCTGAGCCCTTCGGAGCCTTGCTTGTACTGCTCCAGAATTTCCTCGGTCTGCTCCAGATAGGCGGCCGGGCTGACCGATTTCAACCCGGTCGTCACCTTGATCAACGACGCAATCACGGCATCTCTATTCCCCGTCACATGAAGCGCGCCCATATCGGCGAAAATTTCGGTGTGGAGACGGAACAGACGGTCGGTTTCGGCAAGCGCGGCGTCGCAGTCCGGCTGATCGAGGCACCAGCCGAGAAGACGCGAGACCGTGAAATACTGGCCGCCCTCCATCGTGTAGAGACGGTGATGCGAGATTTCATGGCCGATAAGCGCCAGCATTTCCTCCTCATTGAGCAATTCCCCGATATTGCCCATCAGCATGATGGCGGCTTCGTCAGGTAGAAAAACAAGCGCGGCGTTCGCGGCGTCAGTGCCGCCCTGGCGCTGATAAACCGTCACTGGCAGGTCGAGACCAAGCTTTTCCATCGCGGCGTCGGCGCAGGCGTAAAGCACGGGCTGGTCGTTGCGCGTCAGCCGGTAGGCCGATTTCAGCAGTTCGAGTTTGATCGTCTCGCTATAGGTTTGGGACATGCGGTCGGAGGCAAACCACTCCCAAAGCGTGGTTTCGCCGGTTCTGAGTTGATCTGTAACAGCCGTGTGATAGGGAAGGGCGCCAAGTTTCAAGGTTGTCTCCAAGTTGGTACGCTCATACCAGATCCTTAATCCTGCAGCCACCCGGTCAGCGCTCTTTGTGGAGCCGGGCCGCGGTCAGGGTAGGGTCCGGGCGGAATGAACGGCCGACGCCAGGGCGGCGCTATGCGCTGGCGAATCCAGGCTATTCGGGCAAGAAAATGATTGGCCGTAAGGATGGAACGGCCACCGGTCTCATATGTGTTGAATCTTGGCGGATACTCAAGAGCGTTGCCGAGGTTTTTACAATAGCGGCGAAATAGCCGCTCCGGCCGCTTGTGCGCCGTCCGCGCTGCCGAGATTCACGGGCAGGAGACATTTTCCAAGGCACAGGAATAACTTGACGTCCGACGCGCGACACAGAACTCTGCTGGAGGGAGCGTCGAATGAGATATGAAATCCATTCATTTGCCGGTCGATGATCGGAAATTGATGGCTATTATGCTTCTGTATGAGCAGATAATCGCATTATTCACTGAATTCATGCGGTTCTGGCGGAGCGATAAGAACAAGCGATCCCTGATCGCCCTCCGGGCATCAGCAACAAACGGCGCATTTGGTCTAAATCAAAGGAGGATAACGTGGCTAATCTGCAGTTCAAGGGGATGACGTTCGGCGTCATGATCGCCGCCAGCCTGTTTGGCGCGGCCAATCTGGCTCAGGCGGAGACGCGCGTCACGTATAAATCTGCAAAAACCGGCACCTCCTATTACCAGATGGGCGTTCAGATTGCTGAAGCGGTCAAGGCCGCCACGGGAGGCGAGATGATCGTGACCGTGGAGGAAAGCCAGGGCTCGGTGCAAAATGTCATGCAGGCGAGAGTGCGCGGCGCGGATTACGTCTTCACCTCGCCGCCTGTGCTGGTCGGTCTGGCGCAGGCTGGCAAGGCGATGTTCGAGGGTAAGGAAGACCCGAAATTCGCTGAGTTGCGGGCCTTGTTTCCCATTCCTTCGCTCACGATGCATATCGTCATGTCGCAGGCGAGCGGTGTGAAGGATATTGCAGATCTGGACGGCAAGACCATTCTGCTTGGCAAAGGAT
Source organism: Hyphomicrobiales bacterium (assembly GCA_019634405.1). Classification (GTDB taxonomy): domain Bacteria; phylum Pseudomonadota; class Alphaproteobacteria; order Rhizobiales; family Rhodomicrobiaceae; genus JAHQVI01. The sequence continues at coordinate 5,014 of JAHQVI010000192.1, read as the reverse complement.
CGTTTGGCGCAAGAGAAGGCGAGAAATATCTCAAGATGTTCGGCCTTGAGGGCAAGGTAACGATCGCCGATGCAGAATTGTCAAACGCCGTTGACGCCCTCAAAAACGGCCAGATCGACGGTTTCGTGACCGCTGGATCCTACCCGGCTCCCAATGTCATCGAGGCGTCGGCCAGCACGGGCGTCACCGTTTTGTCTTTGAGTGAAGATCAGATCGCGCAGACCAAAAGAACGAAGCTGGTCATCCCGGCGGGTACCTATACCGGGCAGGACGCGGATATCATGACGACGTCTCTTCCCGTTGTCGCCTATGCGACGACCGCCATGACGGAAGAAACCGCCTATGCGCTCACCAAGGCCGTGTGGGAACAGAAGCAAAAGATGAGTGAGAGCGCGCGATGGTGGGGCGGCGTCAGCGAAGAGTTGCTTGCCAATGTCACCGGTAAACTGCATGCCGGGGCCGTCAAATATTACAAAGAGATCGGATATGAGATCTCCGGCGCGCAGCAGTAATTTCCAGCCACGTCAGATCAACGGCCCGGTCGCGCTCAGCGTCCGGGCGGCGTCAAGACAGTCAGCATGACATTTCCTCACCGATCGATATGGACCGCCTTTGCTGCGCTTCTTGTTGCGTTTCATCTCGGCCTCATATTTTACGGGCTGACGCCCAATCTCATCAGCCGCCCGCTGCATATGGCCTTCGCCCTGCCTTCCGTCTTCATTCTTGCGGCGAGATCGCGGACAGGTCTGGCGACCGGTGTGTTGCTGACGGTCATCGGCATGGCGTGCTGCCTCTGGATTGTTTTCCGGCAGGAGGGCCTCGATGATCAATATGGATCGCTCGAAGGCATGTTTCAGATTGCCATTGCTGCGGCGTTGCTGCTCATCGTGCTTGAGATGGCGCGCCGGTCGATCGGATGGCCGCTGCCCCTGATTGCCCTTGCCGCGTTGCTCTATGGGCTGTTCGGTCAGCATATTCCAGGCGAATTTGGCCATTCCGGTATGCCATTGGCAAGCTTTCTTGGAACGCTGACAATCACCGAAGGCGGATTATGGGGAAGCCTGACCGGCATTTCGGTTGGCGTTGTTGCGGTTTTCGTGATTTTCGGCGCTGTACTGAACGCCGGGGAAGCCGGTCGTGGTTTCATGAATATCGCCACCGCCGCCGCAGGCAGGCTGACGGGTGGCGCGGCAAAGGTGTCGGTCATTTCATCGGCCCTTTTCGGATCAATTTCGGGATCGGCGTCCGCCAATGTCGCCTCGACCGGAGCGGTGACTTTGCCCGCGATGACGCGTCTTGGATATCCCAGACGCCTGTCGGCGGCGGTGGAGGCCGTCGCCTCGTCGGGCGGCCAGATCATGCCGCCTATCATGGGTGCCGGCGCTTTTGTCATGGTCGAGTTGACGGGGGTTCCCTATACGGGGGTCCTGACGGCGGCGTTTCTGCCCGCTCTCCTTTACTTTTTTGCGGTCTGGATCGGGATCAACGCTTTTGCGCGCCGATGGGAATTGAAGGCGATTTCAGCGGAGGACACGCCGGACGCGCAGACTGTCGCTCTCACATCCGCTTTTTTTCTCCTGCCATTTTCGGTGTTGCTGTGGGGCATGTTCGGCGCCGGATACACACCCCAATATGCAGCGTGCCTTTCCATCATTGTCGCGGCGCTGATGCTTGCTGTCGATGCGCGGCTGACTTTCGACGCCTCCCGGACATTGACGCGCTTGAGCGAGGCCCTGCTTGCGGCGGCCCGTCAGGTTGCCATGATCGGCTCCATCATCCTGTGCGCTTCGATCGTGATCGGTGTGCTGTCGATCACCGGGCTCGGCGTCAAGATAACCTCCGTCATCCTCTCGGTCTCGGGCGGTCTGCTCTGGCCCTCGCTGTTTCTCACCGCGCTGGCCTGCCTTGTTCTGGGGATGGAGATACCAACCACGGCCGCCTATGTGATCTGCGTATCGGTTGCCGGTCCGGTCTTGTCCGAACTCGGACTGGATGTCCTTCAGGCGCATCTGTTCGTGTTCTGGTTCGCCCTGCTTTCGACCATTACGCCGCCCGTCTGCGGGGCGGTTTTCATCGCGGCGGGAATGGTTGCAGAGGATTGGCTGAAGGTCGCGGTGACGGCAATGTCGCTCGGCATCGGCCTCTATCTGATTCCATTCGCCATGATTGCCAATCCAGCCATCGTCGATCCGGTCACGCTGCCGTCTCTGACGCTTGTTGCCACGGCGAAAACCGCGGGCGGGCTGTTGCTGATATCGCAGGGCGTTATACGGCCGGGGCCGTGGTGGTTGCACGCCATCCTTGTCGGCGGCGGTCTGCTCGTAATCTTTGCGCCGCTTTAGAAGAATTTTTTTAAAACGGATGACCACGCCGCCTTGTTTTCGTGCCACGCCGACATGCGCCATTCAGGAAGCGAAGTGTATGCGATTGCTATCGATATGGGGGCGTGGTCGCGAGAGCAAATAGATGACGAATATCACCGACAGATGGAGCTTAATCACATTTGCGTTCCTGGCGTTTTTGGCGGGGACCGGGCCGGGGATTGCGCAGCAGGAAGAAGGGCGCGTTGGTGAAGTATTGTTCCAAACGCTGGGGGCGCTCGGCCGTCAGGCGATCGCCATAAACCGCGAGGCGATGGAAGTCTTCGAGAGCGCACCGCGCGAGGGAAGTTGCAATGAGCGCCGTGAGCGGTTTCATGGCATGCTCACCAGCGCTCTGCGTTACAGCCGCCATGCGCTGGAAATCTATTCAGCAGAATTTCAGGCGGAGATGGACGAGCGCGGGCTTTCATCGCTGGATCTTCGAAACGGTCGCCGCGCCTATTATGACCGGGAAGGGCAACGCTATGCGGAAAGCCACATGGACGCTGAACGGCGGCAGGTGGTGGTTGCGTTTCAGGGGACGCGACTCTCCGTGAAAACCGACATTTCGACCAATGTGCTCAATTTCGTCGGTATGGAGACAGATTACCATGAATGGGCGGAAGAGATTGTTGGCGATGTTATGCACGACCATCCGGATCTGCAGGTGATTGCAACCGGAGATTCGCTGGGCGGCGGCCTGGCGATCTATGCGGTTCTCGGCAATCCCGGCGCAAAGGCGTTTGTGTTCAATCCGGCCGGGCTGTCTCACGAAACATGGGACGATGCTGATCCGATGGATCGGGAGCGTACAAATCGCGACGTGATCGCGATCTCCACCCGCAATCTGTTTCGCATTGAGCCAGTGACAGCTCTTTCGCTCGCAGGGCGCTCCACCCTTCCAGGACAAATCTTCATTGTGAGGGCCGCCTCGTTCCTGCCGAAGCGGCTGCATAGTATCAAAACCATGATTTGGATGCTGAAGAGGCTTTCGCAGAAAAGCAATCGTATTGATTGCTATGTCGAATTGGGAGTTCTGGCGCGCTAGAGCATCGGACCCAAGAGTGGACAGCGGTTTTCGGTCCGATGCATATGCAAAGGCTTATAGCGCGCCAGCTGTGACCGGTTAAAGACTTGACGCTCCCGCATGGCGCTTGCGCTGCGCGTCTTTCACAAGAGCGGCAAAGCGGTAAAAGCCGTGCGCCATCTTGGTGAAAGGCGTCAGCAGGAAAAACGCCAGCACCGCGCCAAGATGGATGGCGAGCAGGGGAGCCATCAATGCCGTTGCGCCTGCCCAATAGAGCAGGAGCCCGCTAAGTCCGACAAATCCCAGAAGGGCGATGAAAGCTGTGTCGCCGCTCCATGCACGGGCGTCTCCAAGGTCCCGGTCGGCCTGGTATTTCAGCCGGACCATCCAGACGCAACCGACCGTCAGCAAGACGCCGCCCGGCGCGCCCAGCAGCTTTGGCGGCGACCACCAGGAATATGGAGCGGGCCAGTTCAGCGCATAATGCATCACGGTCGCGACGCTCGTTGCGGCAAAGCACAGCAAAAAGCCGGCAAGCACAAGATGATGGGCATTGCGGCGGGCCTGGCTGAACCGGTCTTCATCCTCGAAATTGCAGCCATCGCCATGCCCGCCAGCCAGATTTTTCATGGTTGCCGCTGCAACCACGGCGGATTTCAGGTCCGTCCATGTCACGGACGTGCCCTCAACCGCGCGCCAATAACGCCTCACGCCGATGGCGATGCTGATGAGTGGGAGGAAAAAGGCTGGCAGGAAGATCGCAATCATGGCGCTATGGGAGAGCGCTGCGTAAAAGCCTTCGCCGCCCATGGAACCGATGAACCGGATAGCGGCGAACAGTCCCGCCATGCCAGCCAGCGTCATCAATATGATCAGGCTGCCATGGGTATGAAACCTGCGCGCCACGGATTGCGGGAAGGCGAAGCTTTCCCAGCTGTCCCTGCGTATTTCCGCCAGGACGCCCGGCAGGTTCAGGTCGAATTCGTGCGGCGCCGTATATTGGCAGGCATAGTAGCACCCACGGCAATTGTGGCAGAGATTGGCGAGTTGTGTGATGTCGCCCTCGGAAAAGCTGCGCAAGCCGTGAATTGCGGGAAACACCGAGCAATAGCCTTCGCAATAGCGGCATGCATTGCAGATTTCCGCCTGACGGCGCGCTTCGACAATCAATTCATTTCGCATGATTTGCCGCCTCCCTGCCGGCGATCCGCCCGAACACCGTGCCGATCGTCATGCCGAACCCCGCCAGATATCCCTGTCCGAGAATGGAACCGGCCATTGTCTCTCCCGCAGCCCACAGATTGGCCACAGGACGGCCCTGGGCGCTGCATTGGGCGTTTTTGTTCACTTTCAGCCCGAGATAGGTGAATGTGACGCCGGTGCGCAGTGTATAGCCATAGAAGGGGGGCTCGTTAACAGGACGCGCCCAGTTTGTCTTTGGCGGTTCGACGCCGCTCGTCGAAACGCCGTCAAGCTCCATCGGCTGGAATGCGCTGGTATCGCCGCAGGCATTGTTGAAGTTTTCGACCGTGGCGCTCAGTTTTTCCGGCGACAACCCCATGATCTCTGCGAGGCCTTCTATCGTTTGCGCGCTCGCAGGCGGAAAAACCGAGGGCATGAACAGCTC
>JAHQVI010000191.1 GCA_019634405.1 Hyphomicrobiales bacterium | reverse complement strand
GACCGAGCGGGGCGAAGATCTGCCCCTCCATTTCGATCGGCCTGGCACGCACCCTGATGACCGCCTGCGCGTCCGGCAGCAGCCTTTGTACTTCATCGCGAAAATCGGGCGCCATGCCGGATTTTGTCAGCGCAACGATCAGCGGAATATTCTCCCTGACCAGCATCGCGGTCAGCGCTTCCTCGCCCGGTTGAACTGTCAGCGAGGGTTCGTCGATACAAAGCCAGGCCACATGGATATGATCGAACGGATCATTCGAGCTGTTGGCGCGCTCGATCTCCGATTTCAGGCCTGACAGCGTTTCCGTGTAACGCTCCATTTCAAGGCCTTCCGTATCGCACAGACGCAGGATATCGCCGTCGCCAGGCTCTTCCGGATACCAGATGCAACCGCGCGTACGCGGTCGGCCCATCAGCGTATTGCCAACCTCCTGGCCAAATATTGCGCCGATCAGCGTCGTCTTGCCGACGCCCGTACGTCCTGCCACGATGATGTTGAAGCGTCCCAAATCCTTGCGGGCCTGTGTCAATCTCTCTTCCCAAATGGCAAGCGGCATCGCGCCGCCCGCCTTACGTATGGTTTCCCAGACCCCGTCATCCGCCGCCTGAGCGTCTTGAGCCACGGCGCCGGGCGCACTCTCCGTTTTCGTCGCCGCGTCAACGATAGTTGCATCCAGTATATCGGGCTCAACCGGTGCAGCGCTCTCCTTTTCCGTGGGGTCACCTTCGACGGGGACAATGATGTTCAATAATGGTTTCCAGAAACGGAGCCGTCCCAGCTTTCGCTTTCTTAGGCGCGCCAGATTGACCGCGATAACAAGAAGCGCTGACGCACCGCCCCCTGGAACCGTCGTTTCGTAAAGCGCACCGTGTTTCGTTCGCAGCAAAATCTGACGATCTGCAGTGGCCAGATCCATCGGCTCAGCTTCCGCCCCCAGAAGCCGCGCGGCCCATGCGGAAAGCCGAAGCTGCAAGCCGCCATGTCCGCCGCCGCCAAGCTCGCCGTCGATCATCAGGTCGATGGCTTCTGCAAGCTCGCCTTCATTTGCGCGCCGGTCGATACCTGCCGCCTCGTAGATCGGCTTCAGCTCACTGCCGCTGGCTGCAAGCAATAGCGGTCTTAGATCATCAGCATCTTCCAGAGCATCTTCAATCTGCTCATCGGTGCGCATTGCAAATTACATCCGTTCATCGATTGCGCTATGACCGGCTAACCTTACACCGGCATGCGGCCAAACTTGACTTTCACTCATTATATCGGCTGTGATCTAGCTCAATATTGGTCTTTGCGCCGTTCGCTACCATAGTCGCTAATAGACCAAAGCGCGAAAAATTGAAAAATGCGGGACTGGGATGCCTCATGATCCTTAAATCGATCGATCGCTTTCGCAGTGGCCTGGAGGATGCGCTCAAGGCGGGTGAGCAGGTTGCCGAACGCCTGGCCCTTGCGGAAGTCGATACCGTCATTCAAACAAACCTGCGTGGCATCTTGATTCCAACGACTATTGTCGCGGTGCTTCTGGCGATAGCCGAAGCATCCGCCGCACTGATTGGCGATCCCGAAATCATGCGCCTTGTCGTGACTTCGATCCTGCTAGTCGCCGGGCTTTACGGGAGCTGGGCGCTCGCCACCGGGATTATCGCGATCATGCCGATATTGTCGGTCTGGGCTGCAACATGTGTGGGCCCACGCAAGCTGGCGACGCTGTTTCTCTATGAACTCATCGTTTCGCGGCTACATCAGGCATTCAATACGTCGCAGGGCAAACCATCGGTCGCCGGCAAACTTGCGCGCTACGCCCTTCGTTTCTCCGGCCGCCCATCAAGCTGGGAAGGGCTTGCCTTTCGCCTTGCTGACAGAATCGCGCCGCGCATGATCCGCCATGCCCTGGCGCAGGCTCTCCTCGTGCTCGCACCCGCCACCGGTGCCTGGGCCTATTACCGTTTCAAGATTGTTCCGGACATCATCAGCGACGATATCGGCCTGACGTTCTGGAGTGCGTTCTTCTATCCGGTCGCCAGCCTGATCGACGTCATTTTCGGAACCGGATTGCGCGGAATGCTGCTCGCGAGCTGATTAACATCATTACTCGCGATGCAGCACCTTGTTGACCATCACGTTCGCCAGACCGCTCGCCTTGAAGGTTCGGTCGATGGCGGCGCAGTCATAATACTGATCGACCCAATCCATGAATGTGATCGGCTGATGGCTGTTATGGGCCAGATAACTCTCGAATACGAGATCCAGAACGCCGGTATCGGCCTGTTTGATATGACCGTAGAGTAGGCTGAGCTGCCGCGTCGCTTCCTGCACCGGAACGCCCTGTTTCAGGATCATATAGAGCGTGCTCATCAGTCCTGCCCGGTCGGCGCCGGATTTGCAGTGCATCAGCATCGGATATTCAATACTGTCAAAAAGGTCCTTTGCGGCGCGTATGGTCTGCGCTGGCGGAGCCTGCCGGGATTTGACCGAGAAATTGATCAATCTGATGCGATAACGTGCGCAGGCCGCCTGCTGGAGCCGGTAACTGCCGCAATCGCGCTCACCGCGCAGATTCACGATCGTCTTGACGCCACGCTTTGCAAGCTTGCGTATGTCGCGTGGCGCGGGCTGGGCCGAACGCCATGTATCAGCAGCCAGCTTGTGCCGGTTTGGATAGATGGCGCGAAAAACCCCGTGATCGACGAAAAGCACGTCGAAATAATCAAAAGCGGACTCAGCGCGTTCTCCAATCCAGGGCGGCGCGCGATCACGGATGATCTGCCGCATGCCACGGTAGTTTTTTTGAAATGCGCGACTGATCGGCTTGGTTAGACGCTTGGTCTGCTTCAGCATAAAATTAGGTTCCGTGCCCTACCCTCATTGGAGCCACTGCTGCATACAAGGCATGGGCCCGAGGATCAAGCGCCAGCGTCACTTTACCTTACGACGTGTTGTCAGAGCCCGATTTCAATTGATCGCAAATACCCCATCGGCAAATTCATATTCCGTTGGAGAAACAAGCTTTTTATGGGAAACCGTAACGCGGTAGAGCGGACCATCCAGATTGCTTTCCCAGAAAGACAAAAAACTTTCAAGCCGGGGAAAACGCGGAGCCAGATCAAACTCCTGCCAGATAAACGATTGCAGCAAATGCAAGTGGTCAGGCATACGATAGAGAATCTCGGCCGTGGTCAGGCTGTAGCCTTCCAGCTGCTTGCGGAAATCAGGATCAACCATTTGGCTCCTCATCATTAGACGGCGGACAATAGTTGAAGTATAACCCACCCGAATGAGATCCTGCAAATATCTATATAATTTCAATGTGTTAGCAGCATTTCATCATGAGTGCTGCTTTTGCGCGTCGGTTGATTGCCCGCATAAAAGGCCGCTCATTATTTTGCTATTTTTTTGACACAGTTCTCCATATACATCGAAAAATTCAGAGTTATGCTGACATCTAACCTGTCAGAAAACGTTGATGGGCACCAAGTTTGGTGAATTGTCGAGCAATTAATGGACGAAGATATTCTACAGGTTGAAAGGCCGATCGCCAGCGGGCGGTACCGTCGGGTCTATATTCATCCGCATGATGACAGTAAGTTGATCAAGGTCGAATGGGAGACAGAGCGTGGGCGGGCCAACAAACCCCTTTCCGAACTTACAAAAATCAGGCGGGCATTTCGTTCCATGCTCTCCAGTAATTATATGCTGACCGGACACGATCGCGAAATGCTCGGCATAGCCGAATTGCGCCGCAAGCAACTCTCGGACAACCCCTTCTTTGTGAAATTTTATGGAGAGGTCCAAACCAATATCGGCCGCGGCTTGATATTTCAGAGAATAACGAACTTCCCGGAAGGAAAAATATATAAGCTATCCGACTACCTTGAAGAAAATAATCAAATTAAAGATATAAACTTGAAAAATTCCATTGCAAGTTATTTTGACCTTCTATTCAAAAACAGTTTATATATCTACGGCGGCGAGAAAGAAAACATCGGAATTATACGAGATGAATATGGAAAACTGGCTGTAAAGATATTTGACTTCAAATTATATACTAGAAAAGCGCTGTTGAAACTGAGCAGCGCCAAACGCTATGCAAAGATCAATATTGAGCTGCAAAGAAAAAGAGCGCTGGGCCTGTGAACAATCGGCGCGCATATCATAGGCGAGCATAGCCTCTCAATATGGTCAGCGTTTGTATGAATTTTAGTGCTTTTTTCCAGCAAAAACGGGGTTATGAAACGCCGTTTATCTGTATGTCGCCTTTATCCTGCCGCTGGAGCGCCCGGCTGCTAACCGGCCAAGCTTCAGCGCTCCATCTCAATGTCCAGGCATCGGATTTACCTGAAAACCGGTGTCCACTTTTCGGTCCGATGCTCTGTTTGCTGAAGCATCGGATTTACCTGAAAACCGGTGCCCACTTTTCGGTCCGATGCTCTGTTTGCTGTAGCATCGGATTTACCTGAAAACCGGTGCCCACTTTTCGGTCCGATGCTCTGTTTGCTGAAGCATCGGATTTACCCGAAAACCGGTGCCCACTTTTCGGTCCGATGCTCTAAACGTCGAGGTTCGCCACGGCAAGTGCATTTTCCTGAATGAACTCACGTCTTGGCTCAACGACATCGCCCATGAGTTTGGAAAAGATGTCATCCGCCTCGTCCAACTCGCCGATTTTGACTTGCATCAGCGTACGGACATTCGGATCGAGCGTCGTTTCCCAGAGCTGGTCAGGATTCATCTCGCCCAGCCCCTTATAGCGCTGCATCGAAATGCCTTTACGGCCGGCCGAATAGACGGCTTCGAGGAGTGTGGCCGGGCCATAGATCCCCGTCTCCGCGCCCTTTCGCTTGAGCATGGAGGAAAGGCCATAGATTTCGGCCATATGCGGCGCGAGCTGATTCAGCTTATGGGCGTCCGCCGACCCGATCAGCGCTCTATCCACATCATGAACTTCCTGAACGCCGCGAACTTCGCGCATGAAGATAAGTCCGCCCTCATCCGAAAGCTCCCCACTCCAGCCGCGCTCCGTTTCGTCCGAGAGAACATCAAGGCGCTGCGCGATCGTATCCGCCAAGGCCTTCGCCTCGGTATCGTTTTGCAGCCGCTGCGGATCAAGCGCGCCGGCAATCGCCGCCTGTTCAACAACAAAGCGTGCATAGCGGCTGTGCAACCCATCCAACAGGCCAACGGTCAACCGGGCGCGCTCGGCGATCTGGCGCAGGTCCTCGCCTGCAACGGATTCGCCAGTGCCCAGCTCAAGGACCGCCTCCTCAATCCCGCCGGCAATCAGATAATCCTCGAATGCTCTCTGATCCTTCAAATATTGCTCGGAATTTCCGCGTTTGACCTTATAGAGCGGCGGCTGAGCGATATAGAGATAGCCGCCCTCGATCAGTTCCGGCATCTGCCTGTAAAAGAACGTCAGCAGCAGGGTACGGATGTGTGCACCGTCCACATCGGCGTCGGTCATGATGATGATGCGGTGATAGCGCAGCTTTTCTATGTTGAAATCATCGCGCCCGATGCCGGTGCCAAGCGCGGTGATCAATGTGCCGATTTCCTGGCTCGACAGCATCTTGTCGAAACGGGCGCGCTCCACATTGAGGATCTTGCCGCGCAAAGGCAAAACGGCCTGAAAACCACGTTCGCGCCCTTGTTTGGCCGAGCCGCCGGCGCTGTCGCCCTCGACAAGAAACAGTTCCGATTTGGCTGGGTCGCGCTCCTGACAATCGGCGAGCTTGCCGGGCAGATTGGCGACGTCAAGCGCGCCTTTGCGGCGTGTCAACTCGCGCGCCTTCCGGGCTGCTTCACGGGCAATCGCAGCTTCGGCAATCTTCTGAACGATCGTTTTCGCCTCGGAGGGGTGTTCCTCGAACCAGGTACTGATTGCCTCCGTCATCGTGCTTTCAACGATCGGACGAACTTCAGAAGAAACCAGCTTATCCTTGGTCTGGCTGGAAAATTTTGGATCGGGAACCTTCACGGACAACACGCAGGTCAGACCTTCACGAGCGTCGTCGCCGGTCAGTTGCACCTTCTCCTTCTTTGCTATGCCTGACTCAGAAGCATAAGTATTTACCGTCCGTGTCAGAGCCGCGCGGAAACCGGCCATATGGGTGCCGCCATCACGCTGCGGGATATTATTCGTGAAGCACAGCACAGTCTCGTGATAGCTGCTATTCCACCAGAGTGCGGACTCCACCGTAATGCCGTCGCGCTCGATTTTAACAACAATCGGCTTCTCGATCAGCGCGGTCTTGGTACGATCCAGATAGCGGACGAATGCTTCCAGGCCGCCATCATAGATCATCTCTTCGATCCGGGGATCGGCGCCGCGGCGGTCCTCCAGAACAATGCGCACGCCCGAATTCAGAAAGGCCAGCTCCCTGAGCCGGTGTTCAAGCGTCGAATAGCTGAATTCAGTTGCCGTGAACGTATCAGTGGAGGGGGTGAAGGTTACGCGCGTACCGGTCCGGTCCGCCTCACCGACAACCTCAAGCGGCTTGACCGCGACGCCATGCTCGAAGCTGAGTTCATGCTCCTTGCCGTCGCGCCAGATGGTCAGGTCGAGCCGCGATGAAAGCGCGTTCACGACCGATACGCCCACACCATGGAGGCCGCCGGAGACCTTGTACGAGTTCTGGTCGAATTTCCCTCCCGCGTGAAGCTGAGTCATGATGACTTCGGCGGCTGACACGCCTTCTTCATGCATTTGGGTGGGGATACCGCGGCCATTGTCATCGACTGTGACAGAGCCGTCAGCATTCAGGATCACGAGCACGCGGTCGCAATGTCCGGCAAGAGCCTCATCAATGGCGTTATCGACCACCTCATACACCATATGGTGCAGGCCGGACCCGTCATCCGTGTCGCCAATATACATGCCCGGACGCTTGCGAACGGCATCCAGGCCTTTCAGGACCTTGATCGAATCGGCGCCATATTCCTGGTCGCCTTCGGCTCTGGGGGCAGTTTGCGCGTTCATAAACCTATAATCCTCTATCCCACTCTCATGGGTAACGGTCCTGGCAGATCCTTGCCTTCCATCGGCGTCACTGTACCATCATCAATATCGAAAAATTGCGCCCTGCTCCGCAGCGGGGCAAAAGCCTCCCGGTCGGTTCCCGTGAACCAGGCTTGTGCGCCGAGGGTTTCGATTTCCTCGAACAGAGCTTCTCGCCGCAAATCATCCAGATGCGCAGCAATTTCGTCCAAAAGCAGCAATGGCGCAAGCCCGCCGCGTGCATCTTTGACGGCTTTTGCATGCGCCAGCACAAGTCCAATCAGCAAAGCTTTCTGCTCGCCGGTGGAACAGAGCGCCGCCGGCATGTCTTTCGGCCCGTGGCGGACGATCAGATCGCATCGATGCGGGCCTGAAAGGGTCCGTTTTGCGCCGCGGTCGCGGTCCCGTCCGCTGGCCAGAATATGGCTGTAATCATCTTCCACATCAACGGCGGGGCGCTCCTGAAGCGCCTGCTCCAATACGCCTTCAAGCGCCAGAACCGCATGAGGAAAGCCGTTATGTCCATTCGCGACTGGCGTTCCGGAGTAATGCATAAGCCTTTCCAGCGCCTCAATACGCGCAGCGGCGACGGCTGTGCCAATCTCAGCCATCTGGGCTTCGATCGCCTCAAACATGCGCTCGGAACGTTCCCCCATCTCCAGAAGCTTGTTGCGTTGGCGCATGGCGCGTTCGAACTGGTTCGATCTTGTTCGGTGCGCGCTATCGAAAGTGGAGACCATGCGGTCGAGAAAACGCCGGCGTTCGGAGGCCGCCCCGGTGAACAGGCCGTCCATGGCCGGTATCAGCCAGAGAACTTGCAGATAATCGCCGAGAATGCCCGAGCTTGATGCCTGCTCGCCATCAATACGGACTACCCTTGACGATTGACCAGCTCTCGCCACATCCGGTTTCTGTCCGGTTCCAACGGTGACATGGTCGCCATTGAGAGACAAATGCGCCGAAACGGTCCATCCGCCTGCGCCTTTCAGGCAGGCAAGATCGCTGAAAGAGGCCCCGCGCAGACCGCGGCCGGGGGAAAGCATGGAAATCGCTTCCAGAATGTTGGTTTTGCCGGAACCATTGCGCCCGGTCAGCACCGCCGAGCCTTCATCAAGAGTGAAAGAACAGTTCCGGTAATTGCGAAAATCGGAAAGACTTACACGCGTCAGATAAAGGTGCCTGGCAGGTTTACCGGACAATTGGGTTCCGAATTGGCATGATGCCGATATGGCGTACACTCCCGTCAACTGACCAATTCGTTGAATTTCCATGCAATATGCAATCAGACACGCATTGGCATCAGCACATATAGCGCGGATGTTTCTCCCTCTTCTTGAAGCACGGTCGGAGCGCTTGGGTCCGACATTTTGAATACCGCACGGTCATTCTTAAATTGAGTAGCAATGTCTATTAAATAGCGAGCATTGAACCCGATTTCCAGAGCATCGCCCTCATATTCTAGCGCCATCTCCTCTGTTGCGGACCCTGATTCCGGATTGTTGACCGAGAGCACGAGTTGCCCGCCGGAAATGTTCAGCTTGACCGCACGCCCCTTTTCGCTCGACAGCGTCGAAACGCGGTCGACAGCGCTAATGAAATCTGCCGTACCGATGTGCATCGTCTTGTCATTGCTTTGCGGTATCACGCGCTGATAGTCGGGGAAGGTGCCGTCAATCAGCTTGGAGGTCAGCACGATGTCATCGGCCTTGAAGCGAATCTTGTTGGCCGACAGCTCGACAAGCACGTCATCAGCATGGTCGGCCAGCAATTTGGCCAGTTCCTGAACCGTCTTGCGGGGCAGGATGATGCCCGGCATTCCGGCCGCGCCGTCGGGCAGCGCGATATCCATTCGCGCAAGGCGGTGTCCATCCGTTGCGACAGCGCGCAGAGATGGGCCGTCCGGCGTTTCCTTCGCTTCGAAATAGATGCCATTGAGATAATAGCGGGTTTCGTCTGTCGAGATCGCGAAACGCGTTTTTTCAATAAGTTGGGCAAGATCGCGCGCATGGAGCGCGAAGCTGTGCGACATACCGTCGAGACCCAGCTCGGGGAAATCATCCGCCGGAAGGCAGGCTAGCAGAAAGCGGGATGATCCCGCCGTGATCGCAAGGCGGCCTTCATCCCCCTTGTCGACCAGCTCGATCTGCGCGCCATCGGGCAATTTGCGGACAATGTCGTGAAGCGTATGCGCCGGAACTGTCGTTCCCCCCGCCGTCATGACCTCCGCTTTTGCCGTTTCGGTCACTTCAATATCAAGATCGGTGGCTTTCAGGTGCAGCGCGTCAGCCTCAGCGCGCAGGGAGACATTGGCAAGAATGGGGATGGTGTTCCGCCGCTCGACCACACTGGTTACGTGCTGGAGCGCTTTCAGCAGCGCCGCCTTCTCGATTAAAAAACGCATTGCCTAATCCCCTGTTCCACCAGAGCCTATCCTTGACAGGAGTTCTTGACTCCATTTCCGTTTCACACTTGCTCCCGGACGCAGCGATTCTCGAAGAGATATTAGCACTTATAAGCAACAAAAAAACATTGCTGAGCCAGGTTATACCCTATCCAAAGCGGTGTTTCGGCCGTCAAAAACTCGCCTTTTGCGACAAATGCCCGGCTCTTAACCGGGCATTTGCCTTTATTGCAGCATCTCCGAGCCACTCAGCTCTATAAGCGCGCTATTCCTTTAGCAGCCGCTTGAGAACTTCGACTTCTTCCTTGAGCCCGGGATCTTCCGCGAGCAGTGATTCGATCTTCCGAATTGCATGCAAGACGGTCGTATGATCGCGGCCGCCAAAGCGCCGACCGATTTCGGGCAATGAACGCGCCGTCATCGATTTGGCGAGATACATGCCAATCTGGCGCGGACGCACAATCGAGCGGTTGCGGCGGCTGGAGAGAAGGTCGCCGCGATTGACGCCGAAATGCTTCATGACGACCCGCAAAATATCGTCGATCTTGACGCGGCGCGGCTCCTTGCCCCGGATCAGATCGCCGATGATCTGCTCGGCGCTTTCGACCGTGATCGGTTGCGATGTGAGTTGATAAGAGGCGTGAATGCGCGTGATCGCACCTTCCAACTCGCGACCGCTTTCCGTAAGCTGGGAGGTCAGAAATTCAATAACCGGCTCAGGAATGCCGAAGCCACGGTCCTTGTCGGCTTTTTCGGCCGCGCGCCGCTTCAGAATCTTGTGGCGGAGATCGAAATCCATCGGCGCGACT
>JAHQVI010000190.1 GCA_019634405.1 Hyphomicrobiales bacterium | reverse complement strand
CTGATTGCCGTCACCGCCTGGGTTCGAATTCGACATGTATGTTCTCCTCAATCGCCGGATTTGGAGCGCCGCAAGAAGGATGGCGAACAAGTTTGCAGCGCGCGGCTTAAAATTTTTGCAACGCAATATTAGTTCGTGCGATTGAGTTCGTCCAGCCACTCATGCATGTGACGGTTTTAGGAAAATTTTGCGCCCGGATGGGCCGGTTTTTTAACCAGCCTGATCCTTGATGCGGGCAAGGGATTCCTCGCGTCCGAGCACAGCCAGCACGTCGAAAATGGGCGGCGAAACGGCCCGGCCGGTGAGAGCGGCGCGCAAGGGCTGGGCAAGGTCGCCGAGCTTTGCGCCCAGCTCTTCGGCCAGATTCCGAACAGCCTGTTCAGTGATTTCAGCGTTCCAGCTCTCAAGCCCGGCGAGTTTTTCGTGCAGTGCGGTCAGGCGCGTCCTCGCCTCCGGCTTGAGGATTTTTGCCGCCTTGGCGTCGGTATCGAGCGGGCGCTCCACAAACAGGAAACGTGCGCTGTCGATTAGTTCCAAGAGTGTCTTCGCCCGTTCTTTCAAGCCCGGCATGGCTTGCGCGAACATGTCCCAGTCCGCTTCGCCCAATTCACGCGGCGGCTGCATGTTTTCGGGAAGATGTGGCGTCAGCGCTTTCAAAGCTGCGACCAGCACCTTATCGTCCGAATGCCGAATATAATGGCCGTTCAGATTTTCCAGCTTGTTGAAATCGAACCGGGCCGGGGACTTGCCCAGCGCATCCAGGCCAAACCATTCGATCATCTGCTCGGTGGAGAAAATCTCGTCATCGCCGTGGCTCCAGCCAAGACGCGCCAGATAGTTGCGCATAGCGGTGGGCAGATAACCCATATCGCGATAGGCGTCGACGCCGAGCGCGCCGTGGCGCTTCGACATTTTCGCCCCGTCCGGTCCATGAATGAGCGGAACATGGCCGAAGACAGGCCGGTCCCATCCCAGCGCTTCATAAATCTGTGACTGGCGCGCAGCGTTGGTCAGGTGGTCGTCGCCGCGAATGATATGCGTAACGCCCATATCGTGATCGTCCACGACCACGGACAGGTTGTAGGTGGGAGTGCCGTTGCTGCGTAGGATGATGAGGTCATCCAGATTCTCATTCCGGAAGGTCACCCGGCCCTGGACCTGATCGTCGATTATGGTTTCGCCAACCATTGGCGATTTGAAACGAATGACGAATGGCGCGCCCTCGGGCGCCTCGGAGGGATCGCGGTCCCGCCAGCGGCCGTCATAACCGGGCGCACGGCCTTCCGCACGCGCCTTTTCGCGCATTTCGGTCAGCTCTTCCTGTGTTGCATAGCATCGATAAGCCTTGCCTTCGTCCAGAAGCTGCTGCGCGATCGCAGCATGACGCTCGGCGCGCGCGAACTGGAAGATCGGGTCACCATCGAAATCCAGCTCCAGCCATGACATGCCGTCGAGTATCGCCTCGATCGCCTCATCGGTTGAGCGTTCGCGGTCAGTATCCTCAATGCGGAGAAGAAAACGGCCGCCATTGGCTTTGGCGTAAAGCCAGTTGAAGAGCGCAGTACGTGCTCCTCCGATATGTAGGAACCCTGTCGGGGAGGGTGCAAAGCGCGTAACAACTTTACCAGACATGCGATCGTTCCATAGAATCTTGCGTGAGTGAGTGAAGCATTGATTTGAGATGGGTTTAGCACAGGGAGGCACCGCGCGTAAGCGGGCCTTTGCAAATGTCGGTATTGGAGGGGGCGCTTAGCGAAGCCGGCCCGAGCGCCGGTGGCGCGCGCCGGACTGGCGGCACAGCAAGGTCCGGCAGCCAGGGACATCACAGGGCCGGCGCTGTCATGGCGTGGCTGAACCTTGCGCTTGAGGAGGAGCGCGGGCGGTGGTTTCTGTGGCTCCCGGCGTTTTTCGGCGCAGGGATCGGTCTGTATTTCGCGTGGCCAAACGAACCGCCGCTGCTTCTTGTGCTTGCCAGCGTCATCATTGCGTCCGCGATCCGCATTTTCTTTCGTTTGACGCCCTTGAAGCTGGTGTATAGCGCCGGCCTGTTGATGACCGCGCTCGGCATGGCAACGGCCAAGTTGCACGCGCTTTATATCGATGCGCCGGTTTTGCAGCAGACATTGACATATGTAACTGTTGAAGGCTGGATCGAGAGCATTGAGGAGCAGGAAAAACGTAACCGCCTGACCTTGCGGCTGATCCGTGCCGGTGATCTTTCGCCCGCGGAGACACCGCTGCGCGCCCGCGTGAGCATCAGCGCAAAATATGAGCCGCCGCCGCTTGGATCCGCCATCAGGCTGCGCGTCACTTTGATGCCGCCGCCCGAACCGGCGCTTCCTGGCGGTTTCGATTTTGCGCGCTATTACTGGTTCAAGGGGATCGGTGCGAGCGGCTACGCAATGGGCAGGATCGAGCCGCTGGCCGGATCGCCGGATGCGCCGTGGGATGTACGGTTAGGAGCGCTGACGGGGTCTGTCCGGCAGCTCGTTTCGGCGCGTATTGGCTTGGTCCTTGACGGAGATCGTGCGGCGATCGCCAAGGCGCTGACGGTTGGCGAACGCAAGGGCATTTCGGATGAAGCCAAAACGGCATTGCGGGATTCCGGCCTTGCCCATGTCATCGCGATTTCCGGATTTCATATGGCGCTTATCGCGGGCGGCCTGTTCTGGCTGATCCGGATGTTGCTTGCACTTGTACCGCCCATTGCGCTTCGTTATCCGATCAAGGTTTGGGCCGCAATTGGCGCACTGATGATCGCGGCAGCCTATCTGGCACTGTCCGGCGCAGCGGTGACGGCGGTTCGCGCTTTCATCATGGTTGCGATCGGCTTTCTTGCGATCATCCTCAACCGGCCGGCGATCAGCCTGCGCAATCTTGCAATCGCCGCCTTGCTGATTCTGCTCATTATGCCGCAGAGTCTTCTCGAAGCCGGGTTTCAGATGTCCTTTGCCGCGACGGCGGCGCTGATTGCCTTTTACGAGCGGCGCAGACCGAAAATGCGCTTTGAGGGGTGGCCGATCCTGATCTCGTTGCCCCTGATCTTTCTGATTGAAGTCGGTCTGACGACCGTTTTCGCCAGCCTCGCTGTCGATCCGCTTGCAGCCTACCATTTCCACCGTGTCGCAATCTATTCAGTGATCGGAAATCTGCTGGCGATCCCGGTGGTGACATTCGTGATCATGCCGCTTGTGCTGGTGACGCTTGTTGCGATGCCGTTCGGGCTGGAGGCATGGCCTCTGACGCTGATGGATTATGGGCTGCAGGCCATGTTGCAGGTGGCCGAATTCACGGCCAGCTTGCCTGGGGCCGCTTTGCCGGTCCCGACATTTGCCGGCGGGGCGATGGGGCTCATCGTTGCGGGCGGTTTCTGGCTGTTGGTCTGGAAAGGGCGCGCCCGCTGGTTCGGACTGGTTGCGGTTGGAGCCGGGCTTGCGCTGGCGCCGTTTGGCGAACGGCCGGATATTTGGGTCGATCGTGATGGCAGGCTCGTTGCGATTCGCGGCGCGGATGGCTTGATCGAAACCGCGAAGACGCGGCGCGGATCTTTCAGTCTCAAGCGATGGATGGAAGCCGACGGCGACAGCCGACCCGTGGATAAAGCCCGAAACTCAAAGGCTTTTCAGTGCGACGATGCCAGTTGTGTTGCAATGGTCAAAGGTCGGCTAATGAGTTTCGTCCAGCATCCCGAAGCGCTGGCGGAAGATTGCCGCCGCGCGGATATTCTGATCGCCGCAATCGCGGTGATGCAACCCTGTCCGGGGCCTGAAATCGTGATCGATGCGGTCAGCCTGCGTCAGTTCGGCGCGCAGACTTTGAAAATCATGGATCGGGCCATTGTCAGGCGGACGGTTGGCGCAGAGCGCGGCAACCGCCCCTGGGCCGTAAGATATGATCGGCGAGAAAAAGTCCCTGAGATCGGCAAGGATTGATCATCCTTGCGTCTCTGTGTGCAATGTTGCCGCCTCAATAGCGCCGCAACAGGCCGACGAGACGCCCCTGCACGCGAATGCGGTCCGGGCCGAAGATACGCGTTTCATAGGCAGGGTTGGCGGCCTCCAGAGCTATGGACTGCCCCTTGCGGCGGAACCGCTTCAGCGTCGCTTCCTCATTATCGACGAGGGCGACAACGATATCGCCATTATTGGCGGTATCGCCTTTGCGGATGATAACCGTATCGCCGTCAAGAATGCCCGCATCGATCATTGAATCGCCGTTGATTTCGAGCGCGAAATGATCGCCTTTGGACAACATTTCCTCGGGAACGTTGATTGTGTGGCTAAGATTTTCGATGGCCGAACGCGGTACGCCGGCAGCAATGCGCCCCATGACGGGAATGCCGTGGCTGTCCACTGCAGCCGCTTCAAGCTGATAATTCGTTCGTTCAGCCGCACTGTCGGAGAAACTGCGCCGTTTGCTGCCCTCAATCACTTCCGGCGAAAAGGCAGGGCGCTTCAGGTTTGTCTGGGCCGCTTCAGGCAGTTTGATGACCTCCAGCGCGCGCGCGCGATGAGGCAGCCGCCGGATAAAGCCACGCTCCTCGAGCGCCGTGATCAGCCTATGAATGCCGGATTTGGAACGAAGATCGAGGGCATCCTTCATCTCATCGAAAGATGGCGGTATGCCGGTTTCTTTCAGCCGTTCATTGATAAACAGAAGGAGTTCTTTCTGTTTCGGCGTCAGCATGGATAAACCTCGCAGGCGTCGTGACACGCAATCTTCAAAATATCGGACAAATCAGGAACATTAATACGTGTTCTAGTTGTGTTCCGCAAGCCCAATAGTTCAAATCTTACCCATTGCTGCGAAAAAAATTTAAATCTCAGAACGAAATCGGCAAAATGCGGACGATTTCGCCCGCTTGTGCAGGTTTCGCAAAGGGCTCGCGGACAATAAGGCAATTGGCCCTGGCCAGAATGGACGTCAGCGAGCTGTCCTGTGACGGTAGCGCCTCCACCATGCGCTGTCCGTTCGCGGCGCCGAGCACGGCGCGCATATAATGCTTGCGCGGACCGTTTTCGCTCAGGGGCGCCGCCAGCCGAACCTGTTCCTCGCTTTGATCGAACGTGGCGTCGCCACTCAGGGCGGCGATCAGGGGCAGGATAAAAATCGTCGAGCAAATCATCGAGGAGACGGGATTGCCGGGCAGGCCGAGCACACGCTGCTTGCCTTTCGCTCCGAGCATGAGCGGTTTGCCCGGGCGCATGGCGATTTTGTGGAAGTTGATGGCGAAGCCGAATTTTTCCAGCGCCGGGCGGACGAGATCATGATCGCCAACCGATGCGCCGCCAATGGTGATCAGCAGGTCCGCGTCTTTCGCTCGCTCTATATGTTCGAGCAGGCTTTCCATCGTATCGCGGGCGATCCCCAACTGCGTTACCCGCGCGCCAGCCGTCGCCAGCATGGCCCCAAGGCCGGTGGGGATCGATGAGATGATCTGTCCGGCGGACAGCGCGGAGCCGGGCGGGAGCAGTTCATCGCCCGAGGCCAGGATCGCGGCATGCGGCTTGCGGTAGACCAGGAGGCTGGCGTGGTTCATCTGTGCGGCCAGCATCAGATCGCGCGCATTCAGGCGGCGCCCGCCGCGCAACAGGATTTCGCTGTCCTTGAAGTCGATACCGGCATCGCGGATGAAGCCCTCCGCATTGCGCTCGCGGATTGTAGCGAAGCCGTTCTCCGTACGAACATTTTCCTGGATGACGATGAAATTCGCGCCGTCCGGGACCGTTGCGCCGGTAAAAACGCGCACCGCCTCCCCTGCGCCGACGCTACCGGCATAGGGGCGGCCCGCCGCGGATTCGCCCGTAACCTTCAGTTGAACAGGCAGATTTTCGATATCGGCCCGGCGGACTGCATAGCCATCCATCGCCGAGGAGGCGAAAGGGGGATGGGTCAATGTCGCGGCAAGGTCGGCGGCTAGGACGCGTTGATGGGCGTCGTCAAGCGACACGGTTTCTGTGCCAAGCGGTTTGGCGTCGGTCAATACGCGTTCAAGCGCTTCGGTTACGGACAGCATCGACCATAATTATCAACTTGCGAGGCCGCAGCCAACAGATCAGATGCGTGAGCGGCGAAAATTGCCTCGGATGCGCGCCAATCCGGAAAAAACTCTAAAGGATGCCGGTTTCTCTGAACAATTCGCGGATTTCATCGACGATGTGGTGAAATTCCTGCGTTCGGCGGATGTCCGATGTGCGCGGATGCGGAAAATTCACGTCGAATTGCCGGAGAATGCTTGCGGGACGTTGGCTCAGGACGACAACCTGATCCGACAGAAAAACGGCTTCCTCGATGTCATGCGTGATGAACAGCACCGTACGCGGATCGGTTGCGCCAAGCTTGGTCAGGTCACTCTGCATACGCTCGCGCGTCAGTGCGTCGAGCGCTCCGAACGGTTCGTCCATAAGCATGACGGCGGGCTCATGAAGCAGTGCGCGGCACAGGGAGGCGCGCTGGCGCATGCCGCCGGACAGCTCGTTCGGGTAATGCGTCTCGAATCCATTGAGCCCGACCTGTTCGAGCAACGTCCTGGCGCGCTCCGTGGCCGCAGCCTTCGGGAGTTTTTTGACATCCGCGGGAAGGAGAACGTTGCCCAGAACGCTTAACCATGGCAACAGCACATCGGTCTGAAAGACGATACCGCAATCGGAATAGCAGCCTTTCAGCGTTTGGCCATTGACAAGGATCCGCCCGCTGCTGGGCTGGTACAATCCGGCGACGAGCATCAGCAAGGTGCTTTTGCCACAGCCGCTCGGGCCAAGGATCGAGCAGAATTTGCGGGGTGCGATGTCCAGATTGATGTCGCTCAGCACATCGACGCGCGAGCCGCGGCGTTCAAAAGCCATGTTGATGGCGCAAACGCTGATGCCGACGCCGTTGCTGTCATTGCCATCAGGTGACTGCATGATATCTACAATGTTGAACCTTCCAGACCGGTCTCGCTTTTCCTCAAAGGTTTTGGCAGGAGAAGCATCTCCACGAGCGCGACAAGATAAAACAGGAAAATCCCCATGAGCGAGAGCGCCACGAGCGTTGCAAAGAGCAGGGGGATCTCGAAATTGTTGTTCGCCACAAGCTGCATGTAGCCGAGGCCGCTGCTTGCCGCGATGAATTCGCCGACGATAGCGCCGACCACGGCAAAGGCCGCAGCAATCTTGATGCCGGCAAAAATATACGGTGCCGCCGACATAAGGCGTACGCGCAGCAGGATCTGCAGCGGCGACGCGCCCAGTGAGCGCATAAGATGGATCATCTCCGGCGGCGTACGAGACAGGCCGACAACCGTATTCACGACGATCGGGAAAAATGCGATGAAGAAGGCGATCAGGACCTTCGGCAACAATCCGAAGCCGAACCAGACGACAAAGATGGGGGCGAGAGCGACCTTTGGCACGGCCTGGCTTGCGACAAGAAGTGGATAGACAGTTCTCTCGATCAGCTTCGAATAGACAATGAGAATGCCCAGCGGAATGCTCAGGACGATGCTCAGGCCAAGGCCGATCGCCGACTCCATCAGCGTGATCTGGCTGTGCTCATAAAGCTGCCACCGTTTTTCGATCATAACCGCACCGATCTCGCTCGGCGCAGGCAGGGTGTAGCTCGGGATTTCGAAGAGGACGGTCGCACCTTCCCACATAACCAGGATCCCGATGAAGGTGGCCACAACAGGCAGCGAGTCGAGAATCCGGTACCCTTGTTTTTCAAGAAATGTGTTGCGTCTTGGCACGGGCTGTCAATTCTAACCTTTGTATGTGACAGGCGTCACCGGGCGGCTGAAGTCTGTATCGCGACGATTTCGATTTCGATGCTGTCATTCTGGTTCAGGCCTGCGACCTCGATGATGGTGCGCGTTGGCAGATTGTCTGCAAAGACTTTGACATAGGCGTCGTTCACAAGCGGGCGCAGAGCTGCCATATCGGTCACATAGACCGTCGACGACATCACATGATGGAGCGAACTGCCGGCATCGGCCAATATGCGGCCCATATGCTGAAAGATCAGCTCAAGCCGCTTTTCGTGGCTTTCAGCGGGTTCCCCTGTCAGCAAGTCGATGCCCCGTATTCCGGAGACGAAAACCAGACCGTTCCACGTCACGCGCCAGTTCCACGGTCCGGTCGGCTCCGGAATGTCCGGAACCAACCTTTTGCGTTCGATGCTGTTCATTGCGCGCCTGGCAGGAATGCGTTGGTGTAATAGTCCGCAGGCGTTTTCTTGGAGTCGATCGAGCCGGACTGCTCCAGAATCGACAGCGTCCGGTTCCAGCCCTCATCATCGCCGACAAACAGCTCCGCCGGTTCGCCGCTTTTGATGAAATCGACAAGCTGGGCGACCTGTGCCTTGGTCGTTTCCTCGTTCAGAACGTCGGGATAGGCGTTCGCGGCAATGGCGACCGCGTCATCCGGATTGTCCAACATGAACTGAAAGCCTTTCATGGCGGCGGCGTTGAACCGCTTGATCACATCCGGCTTGGATTCGATCAGCGCCGTATTCGCCACCAGCGTATAGCCGAGCAATTTGAAGCCCCAGTCACTGACGCGCAGCGTGTTCATCTTTTCGGTCATCTTGGACTGAAGCACCGGATATTCATTGGTCAGAAATACATCGCCCAGAATATCAACCTTATCGCTGAGCAGCAGATTAAACCGTGCAGAAGGATCGGCACGCACCACATTGACCTTGCTGACATCAATCTTATTGTGCTGGGCAAACGCTTCCCAGATCTGGCTGAGGGTCGATACGGGAGAGATTTCAACCGTTTTGCCTTCCAGATCTGCCGGCGTGTCAAGCTTGACGTTCGATTTGGCGACCATACCCATCGGATCGACCTTGACCACAGTGGCGATTACCTTGACCGGCATACCCTGGTTGATGGCCTTGATGAGTTGGATCGAGGGGACATAGGCGATATCGTCCTGCCCGCTGGCTACGGTTTGGAGCGCCTGCGTCGCGCCAGCGCCCTCATTGACGGTCACGTCGAGCCCTTCTTCGGCGAAATATCCTTTCTCGGCTGCAACGATAAAAGGCGTGAACTCGCCTTTCATTTTCCAGTTCAGTCGCAGGGAGACGGTATCCTTGTCCTGCGCGCTTGCGGTGAGCGGGGGCAGCGAAACCAATGCCAGGCCGATTAGCGTTACCTTCAAGAGGCGGATCATGCTGTTCTCCTGTACTGAACGTAATATTGCTTCAGGATCAACGAAATTTCCGAACTGTCAAGCTATGTAAACATATGTCCGCCTGTCGTTTTACAGCGCTGTTACTATAACTATATGGAATAATGCATGTGTTGATGGACGATCAATTCAGCGCCGACGCCGATGTGCGCCTGACTTAATGTAATTCGGCCGTTTTCGATCTGCCGAGCAACAGCCGGAGCTGACGTAATGCGTCCCTGATCATGGCAGCCGGTGCGAAAACCAGTATATTGCCGACGGCGATCAGAACCAGACCGATGATGGCGGCAAGGCTCCATCGATAGTCCTCCACGAAAGTCGAGATCGTAAGCGCGATTGCCGGATAGAGAATGGCTGAGAAAGCGGCGAGCGGAGCGCCAAGACGTCTCACGACTTCCAGATAGGTCAGGAACCCGATCACCGTTCCCGGAATGGCAAGATAAGCGAGCGCAAGGTAAAAGTTTGCCGAGTAGTCCAGCGTAATGCTCTGTCCCCTGGCCAGCACACAGCCTCCAAGCAGCAACATGCCCCAGATCAGGGCCCACGCCGTCATCGTCGGCAGATCGAGACCGGCGCTGGTATTGCGCCGGGAAGCCATATTGCCCAGCGAAAACACATAGGTGCCTGCAAGGGCAAGACCGCCGCCCGCCAGCGAAGAGCTTGTAAGATCGAGATGGACCAGATCGCGCCAGAACATGCAGCCAAGGCCCGCCATGCCGAAAAATGCGCCGAAGACGAAGCGCAGGCTCTGTCTTTCGCCGAAAATGATCATGCTGTTGAAGGCGTTGAAGACGGTGGCTGTGGAGAATACAAGGGCGACAACGCCGCTCGCAATGTAACCCGCGCCGCTATAGACGAGCAGGTAGTTGCAACAGAACAGGCATAATCCGGTCAGGAAGAAAAAGGGTTGGTCGCGCCATGTGACGGCCCTCAGCCTTCCCGTGGCGGCGAGAACGGCAAAAAGAACGATGGCGGCAACCACTATCCGGTAAAACAACGCAATTTCGACCGGAGCCTCTCTTACCTGCACCGTTATCGCAATCCAGCTAAAACTCCACACGAGGACATTGATCCCGAACAGAAAGGCCGTCATTTCGTAGCTCCGCAAATATGATGTCGTCATGCGCTTAGCAGAATGCGGCGGCCGTCTCTTCCCGCTTTATGACGTCATTGTCGCGATCTTGCTGTAAAAAGCAGGCTTGCAACTCCGGGAATTCTCGATTGCGGGCAAGGGTGGTAATGTACGCCTGTCGATTATCTGCAAATTGAGGGTCCACCCGTGTCTGCGGTCAAACTGCCATATGACGTTTTCCGTCAGCTCGACAGCGAGGGCGTACCGCTGCAGGTGGCCGCGCATTTCGGCGAGGGCATGGCGGCGGCGCGCTGGCGGCGAAACCAATCGATTGAGACGAGCTATGTGCGGCCAAACCACCATACGCTCAGTCTTTACGTGGCTGGCGGCGAGGATTTCCGGCGCTGCCATCAAGGCGGCGATCTGAGAAGTTTCGGGGCTGGCTCTCTTTGCCTGATGCCTGAAGCCGTCACCAGCGACT
>JAHQVI010000003.1 GCA_019634405.1 Hyphomicrobiales bacterium | reverse complement strand
TGAAGGCGGCCGCATGTCGAACAATTGAAGGCCTATCGCAAACAATCGGAAACGCGATTGACCAGATCAAACCAACCGAATGCCAAAACTACTTTAATGCCGCCGGATATGACCCGGTATGACGTCAAAACGCTCTAGTTGACAAAGGGCGTGATGGTGACGCCTCCTTTTTCGAGAGCCTGACGGAGAGACAGGGCCGTCAGATGTGCATTCGGCGTATCGCCGTGAATACAAATGGAATCCGCGCGAAGGCTAACGGCTCCGCGATCGGCCGTTTGCATCTTGCCTGTCTGGAAGAATGCGAGCAGGCGCTCTACAACCGCATTTTCATCAGTGATCATTGCATTTGGCTTTGAGCGCGATACAAGCAGACCACGCTCATCATAGGCGCGATCGGCGAAGATTTCCGAATATGTCCGCAAGCCATTGCGTCTTGAACAGAGATCGAACGCCGATCCAGAAATCGCCAGCACCGCCAGATCCGGGCTCACCGCCCGGATCGCATTGACATTGGCCTGCGCGATCCCTTCATCCTCGGCGGCCCAGTTGGCCAACGCGCCATGCAGCTTCACATAGGCCACCGTCGCGCGCGCCAAAGCAGCGGCTCCCATCAAGGCGGAAATTTGCGTGGCGACAAGCCGTTCGATCTCTCCGACCGTTAAGGGAAGGCGGCGGCGGCCGAAGCCCTGCTTGTCGTCGAAACCGGGATGCGCACCAATCACAACTTTGTTCTCACGCGCCTTCTGCGTGGTTTGAAACATCGTTTCGGGATCGCCGGCATGACCGCCACAAGCGATATTCGCGCTGGTGACAACCTCCATCATTGCGGCGTCATCGCCCAAACGCCAACACCCATAAGCTTCACCAAGATCAGCGTTCAGATCGACACTGCTCATGACTATTCCTATCCTTCACACGCAAATGCGAATATTTGCATTTCATATTGCGGATAAAATGCTGCGCGTGAGAGCAGAATTCCAGATAATATTCAGATGATTATATCTAAAATTTGAGTTTTAACGCCAGAATAGCAATAATGAATCAAATATTATAAATACTTAGGTGATGAATAAGGGTGAATACTTATGTTGATGGCGTTTAGCGTTGAGCGCCGATTTGCACTTAACTTGCGTGCGTTGCAGGCGGAAATATTATCGTAATGCGCGTTCCCTTGCCCCGTGCGCTTTCAATCGTCATCCGTCCGCCTGCATCTTCCACGATGCGGCGAACAAGCGGCAGGCCAACGCCCCCTGTACGGCCGTTCTTTGCCGATGACCGTCCCTTGCTCTTCCCGATTGCTACGGCAATGGCTTTCTTGCTCATCCCCCTGCCATCGTCGGACACGCTTAGCTTAAGCTCGCCGGACCTGTTCTGGCGCGCCGCGATTCGGATTTTCCTGCCCGATTTATGATAGCGGATCGCATTGATCAGCAGGTTCATGAGGATCTGCTGCAGACCGCCGCTGCTAAGATAAAGCGAGGGCAAAATTCCCTCAACGCGACGGACGACCCTTACGCCGCTGTCGCGCGCAAGCGGGGCCACCAGAGCCTGACACCGTTCGACGATATCCCGGACATCGGCGGCAGGTTCGATACGTATTCCTCGTTCACCTTCGGCAAAGCGTGCAGAGAAATTGGCAAATACATCCATCGCCAGATCCGCCGCCTCGACGATGTTGTCCGCGTAGGAGCATAATCTGTCGTGATCGCGCCCGGTTGGGGCGATTTCCTTGATCCAGCCTGCAAATCCACGAATGACGTTCAGAGGATTGCCCAATTCATGGCCCAGCTCGCGAACCGCGCTCGACAGGGCGTCCTCGCCGGTGCTGGGCTTGGCATCCGTGGGCTTTACCGATTGCGTTTGGGGCGTTTTACGTCGTTTGGACGCGTTCTTCACGCCCTTGGCTATGGCCTGCAGGGCAAAGCTGTCAGCATTACCGGCAGAAACGCGGTTGGCTTTTGATAAATTCCGCCCTGTATTGACGCTGAGCACGCCATCCGTGGCGGAGCCAAGCGCCTTGATAATGAAACCAGGCCGTCCTCCGGCCACCTGAAGTCCCAGAAGGTAGCATTGAACGGTCTTCTTGCCGGAAACCGCCGGTATGCATAGTTCTTCTGTCCCTTCTGTCAGATTTCTTGGCGGTGCAGCTAGATAGCTCAGACGCGAGGCGAAATGGCTGCGCGGCGAAAATCGTCTGGCCTGCAAGGCATCCAGCGAGGTCACGCCCCAAAATGCCCGAGCCGGATGGTTGGCCCAGAGCACACGGCGTTCGCCAACATCCCAGACCCAAACCGGGTCTTCTGTTGTCAAGAGGTCTCCGAGCGGGATATACGCATCCAAACCGGTCTCGGTTTTCATTTTCAGCAAATCACTTTAATTCCTGATGCTTGCTGGATTGAGCTGTAGCAAAATAACAAGAGCAAAACCACCGCATTACTGGCTCTTGTGCAACAAGCATCTTTCTTGCTGTTCGAAAATCCTCACCTGAGCGCTCCTCGCTCGCGATCCTGATCTGCACGACTTCTCAATTATTTTTTGCAGCGCACAAAAATGTTATTGCAATGCAAAACGAACGCGACTATCTAAAATTTCATGCAAGACATATTTAAGCTTGCAGACAATATAAAGAGCCCTGAATCGAATATTGGAAAGACACAGACCATGCAGTATTCCCCTGACCTCGAAATTCCTTCCTCATTCCGCGAAATCGCTACTCGTTCCGTAGAGCAGGCCAAGGATGCCTATATCCGTTTTGTAGATGCAACGCGTCAGACTCAGGACATGGTAAGCAAAAGCACAGAAGTTTTCACATCTGGCGCAAAAGAAATGAACGAAAAAGTTCTCGGCTTTGCAGAAACCAACGCAAAAGCTAATCTGGACGTCGCTTCCCGTATTGCCCAGGCCCGCGATATGAAGGAAATCTTCGAGATCCAGTCACAGTTTGCGCGCACACAGATGGAAACTTATGCACAGCAGGCTCAGGAACTCGCCCGCATCATGGCGACTTCTGCACAGAAGGCGCAGCCACAAACCTAGTTGTTTGTCCAGCTAGATGCAGTTAAGATCTAAGGCGTCTGACGAAACACCGGTTTTGTTAGACGCTTTTCAAAAATAATTAAAATAGTTAAGATCTAGAGATGAAACTGGAGGACTTGTTATGTCTGATGATGATGACGTCAACACAAACTTGACCCCGCTTTCATCGAATTCTTACGGTTCTAGCGGCACGCGGGCGTGGAGCGTATCTGTCGCCGAGGAGCCAGCCAATCAGCAGCCCGAGCCAGACGCATTCAATGCGGCCGAGCCGTCGGACAGCGCTTCGACGTCAATGAATGACACTGCACAGATCGAACAGGATGAAGCCGTTGACGAGGCGATTGAACCGCCAGCAACGGAAACAGGCGAAGATTTCGCATCTCCTGCCAGTCCAATCAGCTATGATGATCCTGTCGTGCAGGCTACGCCTTCAGAAGATGTCGATTTAGAGCTGGAAACTGCCGAAATCGCCACTGTCGATGAACCGGTCACGCAGTTTGCGCCTGATCTGCAACCGTCCGATCCGCCCGACGAGAATATTTCCGAGGCTGCAGAGCCGAATGCCGAAGACACCACGTCCGGCGCGCAAACCGGTGTAAATCAATCAGAGCCGACAACGGAAGAGCTTCGCCAGGCCGTTCTGAATTCGATGGCCGAGCAGGAAACCCGGCAGGCGGAAGCCTTCGCGCTGTTCGAGAATGTTTCCGAAAATTTCACCTCAATGCTTGCGACCGCGCGCAACGACGTAGCTATGTTCAGCTTCAAGCTCATGGAATTTGCGCATGCGAATGCACAGAATAATTTCGAACTGGCCAAAGCCTGTGGTAGTGCGCGCTCGCTGCCGGACATCGTCAATGTGCAGGCAAATTACTTAAAGCGGCAAGTTGAGCTGCTGAATGCTCAAGCCCGTGAATTGCAGGCGCTAACCTCTGAAATAACCGCGAAAAATGCGATGGAGATCCAGAGCAAGCGCAATAGCGTCTAAGCGCCAGCAAAAGCCCGTGAAGGCAAATAGAATAGTTGAGCCCGTTTCCCTTGCCGGGAAACGGGCTCTCTTATAGTGTTCGCGCAGATTGTAACCGCCCGCAGACTGGCAGAGTGACTACCATGACATATATGCCCGGCATGGACATCGAAACCACGACACATAATTCCGAGACCTCCACGCAGCTCAACAGCCTGATGCTGCCGCGCGCGCCAGCCGATACGCGTGTTGTCGTCGCCATGTCGGGCGGCGTCGATTCCTCCGTTGTCGCGGCGATGCTGAAACAGGAAGGCTATGATGTCGTCGGTATCACGCTTCAGCTTTACGACCATGGCGCAGCGATCAGCCGGAAAGGCGCATGCTGTGCAGGACAGGACATTCGCGACGCGCGCCGGGTTGCCGCCAGGATCGGCATTCCTCATTATGTTCTGAACTACGAGGATCGCTTCCGCCGCGATGTGATCCAACCATTTGCCGACAGCTATGTTGCCGGCGAAACGCCGATCCCATGCATCGCCTGTAACCAGTCGGTCAAATTTCGCGATCTTCTGGAAACGGCGAAAGATCTCTCCGCCGACATTATGGCGACAGGGCACTATATCAGCAGCCGTCTCGGTCCCAATGGCTGGGAGATGCTGCGCGCGCTCGATGCGGATCGGGATCAGAGCTATTTCCTGTTCGGCACGACACGCGAGCAGCTAGGCTTTCTGCGTTTTCCACTTGGCGATCTGCATAAGGACCGGACACGCGAAATCGCGGCGGAGCTTGATCTGCCCGTCGCCGCCAAGCCGGACAGTCAGGATATCTGCTTTGTGCCTTCCGGGCGGTATTCACGCATTATCGAAAAACTTCATCCCGGTGCGGCGGAAGCTGGAGACGTGGTGCATACGGATGGACGCGTCCTCGGCAGGCATGAAGGCATCATCCACTACACGATCGGCCAGCGTCGCGGCCTTGGCGTTGCCTCTGGCGATCCGCTCTATGTGATCCGTCTCGACCCGGAAAAACGGGAAGTTGTCGTCGGACCGCGCGACGCGCTGCTGGCGCACCGCGTCATTCTGCGGGACGTCAACTGGATCGGCGACGGCGATTTGACGGATCTGCCTGAAAGCGGCTTGTCCGTCTATGCGCGCATCCGTTCGGCGCAGCAGCCACAACCAGCGACCCTGTTCGCCTCGGAAGGGCGCACAAGCATTGTCCTGCATGACGGCGAACACGGCATTTCGCCCGGTCAGGCTTGCGTCTTCTATGCAGATGACAGCGCCCAGTCACGCGTGCTTGGCGGCGGCTGGATCGTCAAGGCGAGCGCGAGTTAAACTCGTATAAGCGCGTATTCGGATCCGATGGAATGTATCCGATGCCTAAACAAGGAGATTGAGCGCTTGCAGGCGAATGGTCCCGGTTCGCCGCCGGAAAGCGCGTAAAAACAGGGCTCAAGAGCATCCTGCACCTACATTGAGACATATCCGGTATGAAAATGGTTCCTGTTTCAAGGACGGGTGCAAACTGTGTCTCGACATAGACAGCGGCGCAGGGCAGGGCAGGGCAAAGCGGTGCGGGCGTGACGCAATCCTCCTGAAAAAGAAGAATCACGATTTGCTCCGTCTGAAAACATTTGAGTCAACGCAATGGAAATACGCGCTCATTCGAAGCAAGTGGCTTTATTTGAGAATATGATGATCTCGTGAAAAAGCGGCAGGATCGCTTCAGGGAATGGGTAATGCTTCAAGTTCGCGGATCGGCTTTTTGGTTTCGGCGTCGACCTCCAGAAGTTTGACGCGATGGCCCCAAAGCTGGGCAAGGTGCTGCAACGTGCGCTCGCCCTCCTGCTTGTTTAAGAGGCGCTTGTTACGTACGTAATGCGTCAGGGTCAGACGGCGGTTGCCGCTCAGATCCGCATCAGTCACGCGTATATCGGCATCCTGTTCTCCGGCGTCGTAATGCCGGGCCAGCATGCGTCTGATATTGCGATAGCCGGATTCATTGTGGATCGAGGTGACGGTGACTTCCGGGTCTTCGGAATCATCATGGAGGCCGAACAGGCGGAAATCACGGATCACAGCCGGGCTGAGGAACTGCAGAATGAAGCTTTCGTCGCGGTAATTGGCCCAGGCGTCCTTGAGTGTTCCCATCGCATCGCCATTGCCGGCGAAATCGGGGAACCACTCGCGATCCTCCGCCGTCGGATCGTCACAAATCCGCTGTATGTCGCGCATCATGGCGAAGCCGAGCGCATACGGGTTGAGACCTGAAAATCGCCTGTCGTTGAAGGCTGGTTGCATGACCACGGCGGAGTGCAGATGCAGAGCTTCCAGCATGGAGCCTTCGGTCAACTGCCCGCGCTCATACATCTTGTTCATGATCTCATAGTGAACAAATGTCGCGCAGCCCTCATTCATCATCTTGGTCTGGCGCTGCGGATAGAAATATTGCGCCAGCATACGAACGATGCGTAGCAATTCGCGCTGCCAGTCTTTCAGGCGTGGAGCGTGCTTTTCAAGGAAATAGAGGACGTTCTCTTCCGGCAGGCCAAGATCGAAACTATCGCCATTTCCGCTGCCCGGCATTTCATCGGGACCGTGGGCAGGCTGGCGAAGCTTGGGCACCGTACGCCACAGATCATCATAGGTGGCTTCTTCGTGTTCCTGACGTTTTTTCTGCTTCTGCTCCTTTTTCATCGATCTGGAGGAAATCGGAATTTTCGGCTGACGGCTGACGCCCTGATTCATTAACGCATGAGCGGCGTCGAGGATGCCTTCGACCTCTTCGAGGCCGTAACGTTCCTCGCATTCGCGTACATAGGATTTCGCGAAGGCAAGATAGTCGAGGATCGCATCGGCGTTGGTCCACTGCTTGAACAGGTAGTTGTTCTTGAAGAAATGATTATGCCCCATCGCCGCATGGGCGATAACGAGCGTCTGCATCGTGGCGGAGTTCTCCTCCATCAGATAGTTGATGCACGGGTTGGAGTTGATCACCAGCTCATAAGCCAATGACCGCATGCCGCGCCGGTAGCTCGTCTGCTCATGGGCGAAATGTTTACCGAACGACCAGTGCCGGTACATAAGCGGCATGCCGGTCGAGGTATAGGCGTCGAGCATCTGTTCGGCTGTGATCACTTCGATCTGGTTGGGATAGATGTCCAGCTTCAGATCGCGCTTGCCGATTTTCTCAACCGCGTCATAGGCGAGTTTCAGCGTATCGAAAGTCCATTCGGCGCTCTCGAAAAGGGGCTCTGCGGCGCTACCGCGCTTTTTTGTCCGCGTCTCGGTCATCACTGGCTTTCGGCGCTGGAGAACAAATCATGAAATACAGGATAAATCTCATCCGGCGAGGATACATGGCGCATGGCGAAATGACGCTGACGCTTTTCCAGCGGCGAAAAGCCGGACCAGATGATGCTCTCGCTGATATGCGTGCCGACTTCGATATAAGCGTAGTACTGGCACAGCGGGAGGATGGTTCTATCGAGCATGTCGATACAACGGGCCATATCGCCGAGATCATTTGCACCGTCCGACGCCTGCGCGGCATAGATGTTCCATTCGTCGGCCGGGTAGCGTTCCTGCTGCACGCGTTTCATTTCCTCGAACGCGCTTGAGATCACGGTGCCTCCGGTTTCGGTGGAACGGAAGAAGGTATTCTCGTCGACTTCGCTGGCAACGCTCGTATGCCGGATGAAGACGACGTCGACTTCGCGGTAATGACGCGTCAGGAATATATGCAGTAGCATAAAGAAGCGCTTGGCCAGATCCTTCAGCGACTGCGTCATGGAGGCCGAGGTGTCCATCAGGCAGAACATGACGGCCTGGGTAATCGGCTTCGGGACATGCTCGAAGCGATTATATTTCAGGTCGAGCGGATCAATGAACGGCACCATGCGGCGCAGATGCTTGAGCCGGTTCGCGCGTTCGCGCAACAGCGCAAGCGTCTTTTCATCGGTCTCGCCATTGCGTTCAGCCTCCTCCAGCTCGTCTTCCGCCTGTTCGATGTTCTCAAGGCTCGGGCGGCGCAATGCAATTCGCCGCGCTAGGCTGTTGCGCATGGTTCGTACGCGATTGATCTTGGCGGGCGGGCCGTCAACCGTGTAACCGGCGCGCACCGGCGTGGGCGAGCGCGTGTCCTTGAGCTTGACCTTGACGAGATTGGGGAGCTTGAGATCCTCAAAGAAGAGATCAAGAAACTCTTCCTTGCTCAACGTGAAAACGAAATCGTCCTCGCCATGGCCGTCCGCCGATCCGGCCGAGCCGCCACCGCCGCCGCCCTCCGGAGGTTTCGGGATCGTATCACCCACAATGTAATCGGAATTGCCGGGCAGGACGAAATCACGCTCGCCGTCCCGTCCGAGCCCGAATGAGGGCTCGTGCAGGCTTTTCGCGCGAATGCGGATTTTTTCCCCGCTTTCAGTCTCTGTCACCTTTCGGCGTTTCAGAGATTCATTGACGGCGTTCCGTATTTCCTCTTTGGCCCTTCGGAGAAACCGTTGCCGGTTGCCAAGGCTTTTCTCTTTCGGATTCAGGCGTCGGTCAATGATGTGCATATGTGCTTAGCCAGACTTTTTGAGCCTCATATACCAGTCGACGAGTCGACGGACCTGACGCGGCGTATATTTGCGCGCCACCATTCGCTCGACGAACTCATTATGCTTCTTCTCGGTTTCGCCATCCTTCTTCGCACCGAAGCTGATGACCGGCAGTAGATCCTCGACTTGCGAGAACATCCGCTTCTCGATGACGTCGCGGATTTTCTCATATGACGTCCAGGATGGATTCTTGCCTGAATTGCGAGCCCGTGCACGAAGCGAGAACTTTACCACTTCGTAGCGGAAGTCCTTCGGATTGGCTATGCCTGCGGGCTTTTCGATCTTGGACAGTTCCTTGTCGATTACGCCGCGATCCATCAGCTGACCGGTATCGGGATCCTTGAAGTCCTGATCCTCGATCCAGGCGTCCGCATAAGCCACATAGCGATCAAACAGGTTCTGGCCGTATTCGTGATAGCTCTCCAGATAGGCTTTCTGGATTTCGTTGCCTATAAATTCAGCATATCGCGGAGCCAGCTCTTCCTTGATAAATTCGATATAGCGGTCTTCGGTCTCCTCCGGCATCTGCTCGCGGCGGATCGCCTGTTCGAGCACATACATCAGATGGACCGGATCGGCGCCAACCTCTTCGGTATCGAAGTTGAACGTTTCCGAGAGCACCTTATAGGCAAAGCGCGTCGAAGCGCCATCCATACCCTCGGTCACGCCAGCCGCATCACGATATTCCTGCACCGTTTTCGAGTGCGGATCGGTGTCCTTCAGGCTTTCGCCGTCATAAACGCGCAGCTTGGAGTAGAGATTGGAATTCTCATGCTCCTTCAACCGGCTGAGCACCGAGAAGCGGGCCAGCATATCGAGCGTCCCTGGCGCGCATGGCGTATCGACCAGCTCGCTCTTCGACAGCAATTTGTCGTAGATCTTCTTCTCTTCCAACACGCGTAGGCAGTAAGGCACCTGAACGACGCAAATGCGGTCAAGAAAGGCTTCATTATTGCGGTTCGAGCGGAAAGCGCGCCATTCGGATTCGTTCGAATGGGCCACGATAATGCCTTGGTAAGGCATCGAGCCGACATTCTCCGTGCCGCCATAGCTGCCTTCCTGCGTCGCGGTGAGAAGCGGATGCAGCATTTTGAGCGGCGCCTTGAACATCTCGACGAATTCGAGAAGCCCTTGTGTCGTGCGGTTGAGGCCGCCGCTATAGGAATAGGCGTCAGCATCGTTCTGGCCAAAGAATTCCAGCTTGCGGATATCGACCTTGCCAACCAGGGCCGAAACGTCCTGATTGTTGTCGTCGCTCGGCTCCGTCTTGGCGACACAGATCTGGCGCAGCCGTGACGGATAGACCTTGATCGCGGAAAATTTGGATATGTCGCCGCCGAATTCATCGAGCCGCTTGATTGCCCAGGGTGACATGTGGCCGGTCAGCTTGCGGCGGGGAATTCCGTATTTGTCTTCGAGCAACTCGCCGGTTGTCGCCGGGTCGAACAGGCCCAGCGGGCTTTCAAAGACGGGACTGATTTCATCGCCTGCTTTCAGAACATAGATGGGACATTTTTCCATCAGTTCCTTGAGCCGTTCCGCCAGAGACGATTTGCCGCCGCCAACGGGTCCGAGCAGATAGAGGATCTGCTTGCGCTCCTCAAGTCCTTGTGCAGCGTGACGGAAATATCCGACAATCCGCTCTATCGTCTCCTCAAGACCGTAAAACTCCTTGAAGGTAGGATAGGTCTTGATGGTTCTGTTCATGAAAATGCGGCCGAGCCGTTCGTCGGTCGCTGTGTCGATGGTTTGCGGCTCGCCTATTGCTTGTAGCATGCGCTCCGCCGCCGAAGCGTACATCATCGGATCGGTGCGGCAGCCTTCGAGGAATTCCTTAAGTTCCAGCTGCGCTTCCTGTTTCCGGCCATAGCTGTCGGCATAAAGGTCGAAAATTTCGTCAGTGGGCGTCATTCCAACTCTCAGATTGCTCTGTGATCATAGTCGTCACGGGGTTTCGGTTTTCAACTCGCAAACCTGCCTTCATACTCCTTATTCTCTAATATAAGCACTCGCTCGCGTAATTTTACGACATTCATTATGAATATCGCTTGTTTCTTGCGAAGGCGCGATCACATCTAGAATTCCGGCCGTCTGCAACAACGTTTTGCATGCAAGCGTCACGCCAAACAATTTTTCAGCCCGGCTTTTTCGTATGAATACTGGCTGAATGGTCGGCCTCATACTGATAGTTTGAGCTAGTCGCGGGCAGTCGTCAATCGTAGCTTACCGCACCAGCAAACAGCGGGCGTGAAATATTTGTAATTTTTACGGAAAACTCCGAATAAAGTCTTCCGCCTTCTTGAGTTTGCCGCCGTAAAAATCAACATGAAAAAAAGTGTCATAATGCGCCGGGTGTGACGATATTGTCCCTCTGCACCGCTGGCGCTGACTTCATCCGGCGTTCTGCCATGGTGGAGGGCGAATGCGGCAAGGCGAAGATGCGTGGCCTCGTCACGGGTGTGTCAAATAGCTCTTCATTGTTGTCCCAATTTTAGAAACCAGCATTCTGCTAGCAAAATATGGGCAAAAATGTCGGCTCGCCGCTGTAAATGGGCTCCGGCAGGCCGATTGGCGAGGACGGCCCGTCAGGACCATCCTCGATCCCCGTCTAACGCAACTCTGCGCAAAAACGCTGAATACGCGAGCAGGCTTCCTCAAGGACTTCGGTCGATGTCGCATAGGAGACGCGGAAAAATGGCGACAGACCAAAGGCGGAACCATGAACAACGGCGACGCCGTTCTCCTCCAGCAGCGCGGTCACGAAATCCTCATCCGTCTCGATCAGCTTGCCGCCTGCGCTGGTCTTGCCGATACAGCCCTTGCAGGATGGATAGACGTAAAACGCCCCTTCCGGCGTCGGGCAGTCAATGCCTGTTGCCTGATTGAGCATGGAGACGACCAGATCGCGGCGTTGCTTGAACAGACCGGCGTTCGTTTTCAGGAAGTCCTGTGGACCATTGAGCGCTTCGACGGAGGCCCATTGGCTGATGGATGACGGGTTGGACGTCGTTTGCGACTGCAGTTTCGTCATGGCTTTGATGAGCGTTTCCGGTCCGCCGCAATAGCCGATGCGCCACCCGGTCATCGAATAGGCCTTGGAGACGCCGTTCATTGTCAGCGTGCGATCATACAGCCGGGGTTCGATCTGGGCGGGCGTGACGAATTTGTAATCATCATAGACCAGATGTTCATACATGTCGTCGGTGAGGATCCAGACATGGGGATGCTTGACGAGCACATCGGTCAGTGCTTTCAGTTCGTCATGGCTGTATGCCGCGCCGGTCGGGTTCGAGGGGTGGTTGAAGATGATCCATTTCGTTTTCGGCGTGATGGCCGC
>JAHQVI010000189.1 GCA_019634405.1 Hyphomicrobiales bacterium | reverse complement strand
CCGGGAGTGAAATACAGAATGACGTCCTGAGAGTTCATAACTTGCCTCCAAAATAAAATGACCGGCCACCACATCGGCAACCGGTCGCAGGTGAAATCAGAGACTATGAGACAAGCAGCTCGCAGCGCTTACTGCTTTTTCTCTTCGCCACCATTTTGTTGCTCAGCAAGAGCTCTGTCACGAGCTTCTTTTGCAGCCAGGATCTGACGTTCGCGAATGGACATCATCAGACGCTTGCGCGCTTCCTTGTACTGCGCATTGTCAACCGGGTCGCCGTCAAGCGTGGTGGTGAAACCCGCAAGTGGCACATCCGGGAACGCAATTGCCTGACCGGCAAGGTTGATCGCGGCAACGACCAGTTTCTGACCGCCTTTCATCTGATCGACGATCGCAGCGGTTGCTTCTGCTTCAGCAGTACAGCCTGCGACGTGGCAGAGCGTGTATTTCAGCGAAACCGGATCGTTCTCATCGATCTTCATCTGAATGCCGGGCGGCAGAGCCATGCCGAGCGGAACCATAACCATCAGGGCTTTCTTGTCCTGGCCCTGCACCTGGCGGATAGCCGCGGAAACGACCACCTGACCGGTACGGCCGTCAATGTGCTCGTGATGGGTAAGGCAGACGTCAAGCTTCTGTTCCGGATTCGTGATATCCGGGGCCTGTTCGCAGAGTTTAACCCATGCGCTGCTTGCCTGATCCTTGTTTTCCTGCGCAATTGCAGGAGCCGTTGCGAGGCTGGCGCTCATCGCGACTGCGAAGGCAACCAGACCGGCGTACGCGCCAATCCCCTTCATACCCGAAATCTTCTTTGCAACCATGTCCTAGACCTTTCAATTCCCACGCGGGCAATAGCCGTAATGAGCAGGTATGTCTGCCATAAGTGCTCCCTCGGAGCCGCTCAGACCACCGCAATCACTATCACATGTCAAGCCAGCGCGCGCTCTCCTGCATGAGTTATCTGAGTTGGCGTCCAAACACCCAAATACGGCATTCCCATGACGTCCGCCTTATTTACTACTTTATGAAATGCAATAAGACGCCAATCACCGCGCGACGCACACTCATTCCGAACGGCTTTTACATATCACGACATGCCGGGATTACGATTGCAAACCGGCATCAGTAATACAGTTTTTCTCCCGGAAAAATATGGTATGCGGATGGCGTGCCTGCAGGCGCCCCAGTTTGAGAGGGATTAGCACCAATGAGAATGGCTTACCTTTCGTCACTCGCGGTTCTATTGACGGCTCTCGCCATGCTTTCAGCGACGGCCGGTTCGCTCTATGCGCAGTCTCCGGTTCATGGCATAGCCATGCACGGCAAGCTTAAATATCCGCCTGATTTCAAGCATTTCAGCTATGTCAATCCGGATGCGCCGAAGGGCGGGCGATTGACCATGGCCGAATTGGGTACCTTCGACAGCCTCAATCCGATGGTGATCAACGGCACGGCTGTCTGGGCGGTTCGCTCTTTTATATACGAAACACTCCTTAGCCGGGCATTTGACGAGCCGTTTTCACTCTATGGCCTTCTGGCGGAAAGCGTGACCGTTCCCGAAGACCGTTCGTGGGTTTCCTTCACATTGCGCCCGGAGGCAAGATTTTCGGACGGCGCGCCGGTCACCGCCGATGACGTGATATTTTCGCTGGAGCTGCTGCGCGAGCGGGGCTGGCCGCAGCACCGAACCCATTATTCGAAGGTCAAGAAAGTCGAACGCATCGGCGAGCGGGGCGTCAAGTTCATCTTCGCGGACGGCGCCGATCGCGAATTGCCGCTCATTCTTGGTTTTCTGACTGTTCTGCCGAAACATCTGATTGATCCGGAAAAATTTGAACGGACGACGCTTGTGCCCCCTGTTGGCAGCGGTCCTTATACGATTGACAGTGTTGAGGCGGGCGTCCGGGTAATTTTCAAGCGTAACCCCGATTATTGGGGGCGCGATCTTCCGGTCAATCGTGGCCGCTTCAATCCCGATGAAATTGCGTATGAGTATTTTCGCGATGAGAACGCCCGTCTGGAAGCGTTCAAGAAGGGATTGTACGACATCAGGCAGGAAAGCGATCCGGGGCGCTGGGCGCGGGATTATGAGTTTTCGGCTGTGAAGAACGGGCGCGTTCTCAAAAAGAAATTCAAGACCGGTATCCCCTCGGGCATGACGGGACTTGTCTTCAATATCCGCAAAGCCATCTTCGCTGACCGCAATGTGCGCGAAGCCCTGATTCTGATGCTGGATTTCGAGTGGCTAAACCGGAATCTCTATCACGGCCTTTATGAGCGGACACAGAGTTACTTCCACGGTTCCGAACTCTCTGCCCTCGGCCGCGCGGCTGATGAACGCGAACGAGCGCTGCTTGCGCCATTTGCGGGAAACGTGCAGGACGATGTTATGTCCGGCGACTACAGATTGCCGGAAACGGATGGCAGCGGCCGCGACAGGAGGAGCAGGCGCAAAGCGCTGCAATTGCTTGATAAGGCCGGATATGAACTGAAAGGCGGTGCGCTGGTCAACAGGGCGAGCGGCGATCGGTTTACCTTCGAAATGCTGGCGCTGACGCGCGACCAGGAACGGTTGTTCATCAACTATCAGCGGGCGCTGGAGCGTATCGGGATCAAGACAACGATTCGGCAGGTCGACGCCGCCCAATATCAGGCCAGGGCCAACAGCTATGATTATGACATGATCCAGGCGGGCTGGCCGGTGTCGTTGTCGCCGGGCAATGAACAGAATGTGCGCTGGTCGTCAAAAGTCGCCGGTCAGGAAGGCAGTCTGAACTATGTCGGGGTCAGCAATCCCGCCGTCGATGCAATGATTTCGGCGATGCTCGAAGCGAAAGATCGGGAGGGCTTCGTCTCCGCCGTGCGCGCTTTCGATCGCCTGCTGATCTCGGGCTCCTATGTCGTGCCGCTTTTCCACCTTCCCGAGCGGTGGGTTGCCCATTGGGAACGTCTGCGCCATCCCGGGACAACCTCGCTCAATGGCTATCTGATCGATACATGGTGGATAGAACCGGAAGAAGAACCCAAACGCGCACGGACGACCGATTAGGGCATTCGTGTCCCGGGAACAGCTTCGCGGACGGCCCTGTGCCTGCGCGGGCCGTCCAAAACAGCCCGCTCCGAATGACGTCATCCGGAGTCACGGCGTCCCGCTTTATCAACCATTGTCAGACTGCACTTTCACAATACCAACACAAAGGATAATATCTGCCGCATTGATGATGAGAGATTGCCTTTTTACGGCAGTCCTCCTGAAACAGTCAACATGCCATAATCGGGGGTACTCCAATGCGTCTGACGCCACCAACAAATATGACATTCCTGATATCGGCCATTCTCGCTGCCGTCTCTGTCGTCGGTCAGTTTGTAAGCATGGTATCGAACTACATTCCTATCAGCATGTTCTGGGTCGCGATCGTTGCCTATATTCTGCTTCTGCTCGGAAACCTCGTGCGCGGCTTCTGATCGATCGCAATCGTTTTTCGATGGGAGCGCAATCAAGACTGTCTTCAATCCTAGTCATGGATCAGCAGCGTTCAATTGCCCTCAATTGAACGTCGGTTGATCTCAGGCGAATGGCGCGCCAAACAGCGAAAGCGTCGCCTGAGGGTCTCTTCCTCTCTTTGCCATATATCGGGCTGGTGTGATTGCCGGGATGATATAATCCTGGCAATCCAATCGATTGCATCGTGCATTTTAAACTATTGTGCAGAGATTGCCGCCATGATTGTGTGACAGCTATTCACAACCACCAGAGGAAGAATAACGCTATGGCGCCTGTCCACAAGACCATCGAGATTATGGGCGAGTCGAGCAAAAGCTGGGAAGACGCTGTTCAGACTGTCGTCTCCGAAGCCGCCAAGACCGTCAAAGGCATCAAATCCGTCTGGATCAAGGATATGAGCGCCAGCGTGAACGAAAACGGCAAGCTGAAAGACTACCGGGTGAATTGCAAGCTCACTTTCGAAATCAAATAAAGCCGGGCCTCGGTCGGTTTCCATGATCATTCATGTCTGATTGCAGCGGGGCATTCTCCGCTGCGCTTCCATCATGCGACCACCGCGGCATCGCGCAATTTCTGCTGTGCGAAGGTGAGGGGCAGGGCCGAGCTGTTCTTGATCTGCTCCATTGCGAAGCTTGAACTCACATCCGTCAGGGGGATAGAGCTGATAAGCTGCTTGTAGAAGCGGTCGTAG
This sequence comes from Hyphomicrobiales bacterium, assembly GCA_019634405.1. Lineage (GTDB taxonomy): Bacteria > Pseudomonadota > Alphaproteobacteria > Rhizobiales > Rhodomicrobiaceae > JAHQVI01. The sequence continues at coordinate 3,020 of JAHQVI010000189.1, read as the reverse complement.
CTTTCAATGTCGGGCACCGCGACACGGAGCAGATAGTCGACCTGTCCGCTCATCCGATAGGCTTCGACGACTTCGGGAAAATCGCGCAGAACCTCATGAAAGCGCTCCAGCCAGTCGGTTGTGTGCTCGCTTGCCGTGATGGCGACAAAAACCGTCACCCCGGCATGGATCTTCTTTGCATTCAAAAGCGCGACGCGTCCTTCAATGACGCCTTCCTGCTCCAGTTTCTGAATCCGCCGCCAGCACGGTGTCGTCGAGAGGCCGACCCGCTTGCCGATGTCTGCGACCGAAATGGTGCAATCGCGTTGGAGGATATCGAGGATCTTCAAATCGACAGCGTCAAGCATAAGCGTCCATGAAATTAAATTTCTTTGAAGGGTGATTTAATAAGCAATTATGGTTCGAGAAGGCCGATAAGACAAGAAATTTGGATTATTATTCTTATATCCGTTGTGTGTCCTGCCGATTGACGCTGTTGCTTCGCGAAAATGTTGCATGGTTGGCCCTTGCGGGGGAGCGCGATACATCAGCTTGCCTGACGGCGGAAATTTTGCAAGCTTATGCATTCTTACGAATGATCGCGACAAGAAAGAACATGGCGGAATACCTCACCACAAAGGAACTTGCCGAATTGCTGCGCATCAAGGAGCGCAAGGTCTACGATCTGGCTGCGTCAGGCGAAGTGCCATGCTCAAAGGCGATGGGCAAGCTGCTCTTTCCACGAGAGGCCGTCGAGGCATGGATCGCGGGCAGTTCGGTCGGCGCCGAACGCAGTAAAGCGGTACAATTGCCGAATGTCTTTCTGGGAAGCCACGATCCGTTGCTGGACTGGGCGCTGCGTGAATCCCGCTGTGGTATCGCGACCTTTTTTGACGGCAGTACCGATGGTCTGACGCGTTTCGTCAACAATGAAGGCGTTGCGACGGGCCTTCATCTGTACAATCCGGCCACGAGCAACTGGAACGAGTGGGCGGTCGCCGGGCAGGCCGGAGCGATGCCGGTTGTATTGCTCGGCTGGGCCAAACGCCAGCGCGGCCTTATCGTCAGCGAGGCTGGCAAGAAAATGATTGTTGCGATACAGGATCTGAAAGGCCGCAAGTTTACGCCAAGACAGGCGGATTCGGGCGCACAGACATTGTTCAATCACCTTGTCGCGCGGGCTGGCGTCTCTGCCGATGATTTGCACATGACATCGCCCGAACGCACGGAAGCGGATGCGGCGCTTGCGGTTTTGGAGAGGAAGGCGGAGGCGACATTCGGACTGGAATCCGTTGCAAGGCAATATCGCCTGCCTTTCGTGCCGCTGATCGAGGAACGGTTCGACCTGCTGGTTGATCGCCGCGCATGGTTTCTCCCGCCGATGCAGCGCTTCCTCGACTTCTGCCATTCGGACGCATTCCGCAGCCGCGCCAGCGAACTTGCCGGATATGATCTTGAAGAGTTTGGCAAGGTGCGCTTCGTGGGAGCTTGAGCCGCGGATCGTCCGCCACCTCTTCAGCCAGAGAAGGCGCTGTCCCGGCAAGGCGCGCCAGAGACGGAAATTTCCAGTTGCCTTGGGCGGTTGGATGCCTCCCTTATGAAGAGCCGCCCGCATTCGGGAAGAAGAGCTGCTGGCCGTCCGCCTTGTATTCGGCAATCGCTTTCTGACCGTCTTCGGAAATCAGCCAGTCGGCAAAGCTTTGCGCAAGATCGGATTTTGCGTCCGGGCATTTATCCCGGCTGACCGGGATCACGCCATACTGGTTGAACAGATCGGCATCGCCTTCGACCTGGATTACGAAGTCGCTCTTGTTTTTGAAGCTTATCCAGGTGGCGCGGTCCGTCATGACATAAGCGTTCATTCCGACGGCGGTATTCAGCGTTGTTCCCATGCCCGATCCGGTTTCGCGATACCAGCCGCCAGCCCCTTCCTCGGGATCGACGCCAGCGGCAATCCATAGCGCCTGTTCTTTCTTGTGCGTGCCCGATTCATCGCCGCGCGAGGCAAAAGCCGCCCTGGCGTCTGCGATCTTCTTCAGGGCCGCAGGCCCGTCGCTCATTCCGGCGATGCCCGCTGGATCGGCAGGCGGGCCGACGATGACAAAATCATTATACATCAGATCGTTGCGCCTTGCGCCGTATCCTTCCGCAACGAATTTTTCCTCGGCTGGCCTGGCGTGAACGAGCAGCACATCGCCATCGCAGTTCTTCGCATTCCTGATCGCCTGTCCCGTGCCGACAGCAACGACATGAACTGTGATCCCGGTCCTGTCCCTGAAGATCGGCACCAGATAATCATAAAGGCCGGAATTGGCTGTCGAGGTCGTGGACTGGACAATGATCGATTTGTCGCCAGCTGTTGCCGGCACTGCCAGAATCTGCGTGGCAACAAGGATTGCACCAAGGATTCCGTTGCGGAATGTCACGTGTTTCTCCCTTTTGATTGTTTGATTAGATATAGATCCGTCCTTCGATATAGGCTTGTGCGGCTTTTGAGGCCGGGCAGGCGAAGAAGCGGCCCGCGGGAGCGTGTTCGGCGAGCTGGCCATTATGAAGAAAGACGATCTCGTCGCCGAGGCGCTTCGCCTGACCAGGATCATGGCTGATGAAGATGATTTTCGTGCCCCGCCGGTGTGCGCCGAGCACGATCTGCTCGATCATCAGAACGGAGGCCGGGTCAAGGCTGGCGGTCGGTTCGTCGAGCAATAGGACTTCAGGCCTCAGCGCCAATGCGCGCGCAAGGGCAAGGCGCTGTTGCTCACCGCCGGACAGGAGACGCGCTGGTTGTCTGGCATGGTCCAGCAGGCCGACATGGTCGAGGAGTTCGTCACGGCGTTCGCGGGCGGCTTTTCTGCCGAGATTGAGCACGAAATCAATATTGGCGGCGACCGACCGGCGCAAGAGGACCGGACGCTGAAAGACCATGGCCTGGCGTCGCCTGATCTCCTTGCTCAAAGGTTGTCCGCCCCATTCGATACGGCCCGATGTCGGTTGCAACATGCCGTGCAGCAAGCGCAGCAACAGGCTCTTGCCGGCCCCGT
>JAHQVI010000188.1 GCA_019634405.1 Hyphomicrobiales bacterium | reverse complement strand
TGGAATTTTGGCGATTTCTAACCTGAAAAACAAATATTCTCCAAGGCGTGCGGTCAGGATACGCTGTCGTGCCCAGCGCGGCTTTTGCAAGGCCGATGGCAGGCGAACGCGTCATGGATTGCATCGCTAATTTTGTTCCGTCAGTCAAGATTGCTCACCCCTTGATATGTTGCCATCCATGCTGAGCACTATCAGCGCGAATGTGTTGGAGGTTTCTTTTCGTCAAAGCTCCCGGCACGGTATTGGAGACTTCAGCTATTGTCATTCGGATTTGGCGGGCGCCCCATATTCAATTCAACCTTGTCATTTCTGAATAGTTTTTCGAATTTCTACGGAATTGAAACAAAAATCCATATAAAACATCAAAATGTTTCAATTTTTGTGCGTAATTTTCTATGTTGTTACATGTGTTTGTCCGTTGTCTAATGTATTAAAAATTGAATTTGATGCATATCGCAATGCCTCTGAGATGAACATCAGAGGCATTGCTTTTGTTATCAGTTTTACTGTCTTGGCCAGTTTGATGGGGGCATTGTTTCTTGCGGTAGAGATGCCTGCGCCGGTTTTTCCTTGATCACGACGGCGAATGCCGCAGCGATGGCGGCGACAGCGGCAAAAATCTGGTTCCACTCCTGTTCCCCGAAACCAAGGGCTCCGATGCTGGCGAGAAAAGCAGCGATGCCGGCATAGGTTGACGGTTCCTGCAGACGTTGAATGATGTAATTCATTGAATACCTCGAAGTAGATGGAAGTTCTTGTGATCGGGAAATCTGGCCTGCGCCTATCAGCGCGATTGCTTCGGCATGGGTGGCCATGAGACGCCGGGACCAGCCAAGGCCGAACGTTCGAAACAGTGACCGCAGCATGCCGTAGCTACGCATTCGCCGCGCCATGAACTCCGATAGCAGGCTGAGTGGTTTGCCCGATTTGACAGCGTCAAGAGTGAGAGGTCCGACAATGCCGTCAGGTGTGACGCCAGCAGCGATTTGCAGAAAGCGCCTGGCTCTGCCAACGCCCTGATTGACGGCGCAATCGAAGACCGCCAGATCGATCCCCGCAGGCAATTCATTGCAGGATGAGGCATCCCAGTAGCGGGTGCGATAGATGTTTGCGGCTTCGGACAAGCTCAAGGATCTGACATCCTGCTTTGTGACCGATCTGCCGCGAAATTCGCGCAAGACGCCGATGGTGATGCCGAAATTCGTAGCTCCGCCGGGATCTTTCGGATGATCAGAATAGCCGCCTTCGAATTTCAGGACATGTTTCAGTGCGAGATCAAAATTGACTTCCACGCCAGGCTCCTGTGCAGCGTGCGACGCGCGATGCGCTTAAGGGGCTGTATCAGTTGCCTTTGCTGAGGAAGAACCAAAGGCGTATCAGGGCGAAGCCGATGCCGATCATCAGCGAAACTGTTGTAAGCAGCTCATTGACGTCGCCTAGCCAGCTTGCCCAAGCGGGCGAGAGAACAAGATATCCCGCCAGAAGCGTATCCGAACCCTCATGAGTAGGGGGGGAGTGGGGCATCAGCGTACCTCTGCGCGATCGGTGCATCGCCGCCAGACCGCGCCGTCGGAAAATGCAATGACCGGGCCGCCGCTTGCGTCTTGCACCAAGACCAGTGCGCCTGCACCGGCAATGGCCGGATCGGGCAGCCCGGCAACGGCAAAGCCGGGAATGCGCGGGACGCCGTTTGCGGCCGAGACAAGCGTCAGCCCGATATCGAAAACGGAGCCGTCGGGCGATGTCTTGAAAATGAAATCGTCATTTCCGAAACAGCCGATTTCTGCGCGGCCGGAGTACCCGCTCTGCACAAGAATGCCCGCATTGTCGCTATCCCCGTTCCGGTTCAGTTTGACCTGAACACTGCTGCCGGCGTGGTTGAGCAGGATCGCATTGGAGGCGACTGCGAAGCGATTGGTGTCGTCGGCGGTTGTATTGACGCCGAGATACGAGGCGTCCTGGGTGGATGCGCCGGTCCAGCTTGCGCCGTTGAAGATGAGAAGACACTCTTCGTCGGCGATCCATAGCCGCCAGCCTTCTTGCGGTTTATGGAATATCCAAGCGCCATCCTGCCAGGCTACGATTTTTCCGTCATGCCCGTACCACTCGTCCGTCGCCGCGGATGCGACCAGATAGCGGTCGCCATCGGCGGGCGAGGCGGGCGGCGCAGCAAGATCTCGGTCAAGCACGCACAGCATCATGATCGCATCAAGGATTCTCAAAGCCTCATTATGCGTGACATGCTTTTGCGCCTGTGCCGCTTCAATATACGGCATTGCGAGATTTGTCGTGTCGCTCATATCAGCGGCGACCCGTCACGTTGCTCCGAATGCGGACATTTTTTTCGATGGAATCGAAAAGGGTTTTGCCGAGATCGTTCGCCGGTAGCCCGGTGCGCCTGGCAATTTCGTCAATGCTATTCCCGGCATTCCAGAGATCGACAATCTGGTTCCATTTCTGTGGTGTCATGGGATTATGGCCTCTCTTGCTTGTCCGCGTCCGTAGGTGACGCTCAGTTGACGAACTCGAACCGAATATTCAGATCGCGGCTGACCGAAATCTGCGATTTGTTGTGAGGTCGTATAGATGGCGGATGGCGTATTTCTGGTCAGTGTGCGGACGACATTTTCGCCATCGAGAATGTCAACGTCATAGGCTTCGCTGGCCTCCGCCAGGGCGATGTCGGACTGTTCCCAGCTATCGCCGCCAATGCGTGTGCGCCGGGTCCAGGAAATCTGTAGCCCTTCGGCAATCTGGACGCCTCGAATATGAACAGGAGACAGGGGGCGGAAGCCGACGCCGTTGAATGCATGGGTGACGGTCTGAAACGAACTGTCGCCGATATCGTAGAGCTGCGGCCCATATTTCCAGTTGAATGCCAGTCCGATTTCATCCTGCCTCATGTCGGCTTGCGTGATTGCGCTATCCAGCAGGACAAAGCGCGCGCCGGCCGCAACCGGATCACGCATGGCGGCCTCGGTGCCGGATTGGCCGCGCAGCAGACCGCTCAACTCATAGGTCGCTGCCCCAATCAGTCCGGCATTGAGAAATTGCAGAACCTCCCATTCGCCATCGGCATTCTGCAAGGCGCAGTAATTCGCTCCGCCAAGCACGATGACCGGCTCTGCCGACGCAAGCTCACCCATCGAAAGCTTTATGCGAAGCCTGTTGCCATTGTCCCAGCGCGATGTCGGACCGCTGTGGAAATCTGACAGGGTCACTCCGAGCGTTGCGCGTTTGACCGCTTGCGCTTTCAGGCTGAAGCCAGTCGATGCGGGGGATCGGTAGAAGGCTACACCGCCAGGCCACGGATTGCCAAATGCGGCGACACATCCGGCGTGGGGGATCTCATTGCCCGTGATAAGCGGCAGATCGAGAAATACACCGAGCTGCGCCCCGTATATGGTGGGACTACCCGTCACCGTTTCCCGCTGTGGACTGGTGTAGTTGTCGTAGAGCTGCGGCTCGATCGACGTCGCTTGGACCTTGATCTGCTGGCCGGTGGCAAGCTGTGTCAGGCGTAGTGGCGCGTCGCGGCGGCCAAGGCGGAGCGTCACAAGATCGGACGCATCCAGCGATAGCCTTGATGGAGGCAGAGCGAATTGCGCAGCTTCGCGGCTAGCCCAACTCTCATGCAGCATCGTTTCGGCAATTGCCCGCGCCGAGCCATAGCGCGTCACGATTGGCAAATGCGCATTCGAAACCCGTCCACCACCGGTAGGTATGCGCTGGCCTTCCGCGCTGCCCTGAACATATTCGCGGTCGCCATCGATATAGGTGATGCGCGCGTGAGATGGCAGATCGCTCTCTTGCGTGCGCCTGAACTCGTAGCGCGGCTGATCCGGGTTGGTTTCGACAAGGTCATCCGGGCTGAGATTGACCAGACTGCCGCCATAGCCGCGATGGGCGAACCGCAGCATGCCTTCGCTCTCATAGCTGTCGAAGAAAAAGGCTGTTTCCAGCGGCTGGATTGCGTCGCGCGCCGACAGGGTCCGGTCGATCACGTATCCTGCCATCGTTCCCGAAAGCTGCGTTGCCTCGTAACCGGTGAAATCGTGATCGGTCAGAAGGCGGTCGATCAATTCGGGCAGTGGCGCATCCGATACGCGCCCGGTCAGCCAATGGCCGAGCGGCCAGTTTTCGCCGTCGGACCAGATGGATTTCAGAGCCGGAAACGCCGGGTAGGGGCGAGCGTCCCATGTGTATAGCATGATGCGGGATAGCTCGACCATTCGCCCGGCATAGGCCGTGGACGCAGGATTGTTCGTTTCCGCAAAGTCCCTGGCGTTCGGATCGTAATATTCGAGAAATGCCCGCAGGTAGCGCCGTTGGATCAGGTCGTCGCGACTGCCGCGGCTATAATAGGGGGCATGACTTTCCGAAGATTTGGGATCGAAAAATACGTTCGGCTGGTTGGAGCCCTTATCAATGGCCGGGCAGCCGAGTTCGGTAAACCAGATCGGTTTGCTCTCCGGAGTCCATGCCGTTGGAGTCGCAATTTCGGCGCCGCCGGGGCGATTGAAATGCTGGTTGCCCCACCAGCTCTTGATGTCTTTGTACCGGAACATCCAGGGCTTGCCCGAACCGTCCGTGATCGGCGTACGTGCCTGCGCGTCGCGGTCGGCGTTCGAGGCATAGTAGAAGTCATAACCTTCGCCGCCTTCGATGTTGTTTTTCAGATAGCTGAGATCGTGGGCGAATCTGGTCCCGGCGAGATAGTCGAGATGGTCATTGCCATCGCGCCAGTCCGACAACGGCCAGTAAGCGTCGATCGCGACGGCGTCGATATTGCCGTCCGCCCAGAGAGGATCGAGATGGAAATAGATATCGCCGGAACCGTCCGCAGGCTGATGGCCAAAATATTCCGACCAGTCCGCGGCATATGTAATCTGCGCATCCGGCAGCAAGGCGCGAACCTCAGCAGCAAGAGATATCAGCTTGCTGACGAATGGATATGTGTCGGGGCTGTCGCGAACCCATGTCAGCCCGCGCATTTCCGAGCCGATCACGAAAGCCGCGACGCCGCCCGCCGCTTTGCAAACGGCGGCATTGTGAAGGATGAAGCGCGAATAGCTCCATTCGGCAGGACCATTATAGGAGAGCGTTCCGCTGCTGAAGGAAAAATCGGACGCAGACACAGAGCCGAAGAAGGCATCGATCTGCGTTCTGGCTGCGACGGTCTTGTCGGGTGATCCGTATACGCCTGGCGCCGGATTGCATGTGACGCGGCCGCGCCAGGGATGAGTGGGTTGATCAGCCACGCCCGTGTATGGATCTTCGAGCCCGTTCCCTTCAGGCGTATCCATCAGGAGAAATGGCGTAAACAGAACATCGAGACCGCGCGCGGAGAGGTCTTCGATCGCGGCGATCATGCTGTTGTCGGACGGCGTGCCGCCATAGGCCGGGCGGCCATCATGCACCGAAACGGCCTCCGCCGTTGCACGGTTCAGCCCGGCGACGTCCCAGGAAACGGGCGTCGTCCCCTCACCCTTTTCCCTGTTGTCGACGCGCGGTTTGATCTGGCAATGCGCACAACGCAGATCATCGCCAAACCATGCCGAAAAAACCGAGATCGCGCGACAATTCGGAAAGATATCTTCGAGCTGATCAACAGATGCCGAAAAATCGCTTTGTGCTAGAGTCGTATGGCGGTTTTCCGAATAGGTCGTTCCGGCTCCGACATTGACCCGTACCTCTTCCGGATGATAGGCGAATTCTCCGGCTGCGGGTATTATGGTGACGCCGCGGACCTGGCTTTCGAATGCGTCCACGGCGCGGAACACCTCGAAATTGAGCTGCGGTATTCTATTGCCGAAATTCTCAAGCGGCAGGCGTTCGAACACGATATAGGCGATGCCGCGATAGGCGGGCGCATGGCCGGCTCCCACCTTGGCTTCGATCAGACTGTCCGGCGTCTGCGTCTGTGTTCCACGATAAAACCGGAATGTATAATCGGTGAGCGTGATTTCGTCTCCATCCGCCCAGATGCGGCCAAGCCGGGTGACTTCGCCCTCGCAAAGCGCAAT
>JAHQVI010000187.1 GCA_019634405.1 Hyphomicrobiales bacterium | reverse complement strand
GATGAAGCCACGGTCGACCAGGCTCAGGCGGCTTGTCGAAAACGAAGCGGGCATCGAGATGCCGTAAGCGCCGTAACCGTAGAGCAGGAGCGGCGCAGATCCATCGAGCGGGGTAGTCCGGCGGTAGAGCAGCGAGACGGGAATGCTTTCGCCATCCTCAGCGGTCGCGAAAACGCGGCGCGTGACATAGTCAGACGGATCATGGCCGCTCGGCACTTCCTGCGTTTTGCGCAAGGTGCGCTCGCGCGTCGACATGTTGTAGTCGTAAATCTGAGACGGCGTGGTCATTGAGGAATAGTTGAAGCGCAGCCTATGCGTATCGAATTCGTAGCCGCCCGTTGCGCCAAGGGAATAGGCTTCTTCATCGAATTCGATCGTATGCTCCGATCCGTCCGCCCATTCACGGATGACGAGCCGCGGCAAGCCGTTTTCCCGCTCCAGACGCATCATGAATTCGCGGAAGATCTCCACATGCATGATGAGCCGCCCCGGACGGTGCGTTTCGATCTCACGCCATTCGCTTTGCGGTGCGCCAATATCGGCTTCGACGATACGGAAATCTTCCGCACCTTCCGAATTGGTCCGGATGATCAGCTTGCCATTGCCGTGATCGACCGAATATTCATGCTCGGTCTGGCGTGGAGCGACGATGATGACGTCCGCATCAGGGTTGAGCGAATCGATCAGGCGAACTTCTGAAGTCTGGTGGTCGCCGCACTGAAGCAGGATATATTGGCGATCGGCTGTTTCGCTGACCGAGACGAAGAAGCTGGGATCGGGTTCATCATATACGAGTATGTCCTCGGCCGGCGACGTACCCAGGAGATGCCGGAAAAGCTGGCGGGGTCGGTGATTTTCGTCGCGCTTGATATAATAGACCCAGCGATTATCCGCGCTCCAGACGCCGCCGCCGTCCGTTTCGGGGATTTCATCGGGAAGATCCTCGCCGGTTTCAGCATTGCGGAACCTCAGCGTATAATATTCGGAGCCCTTATCGTCGGCGCTATAGGCAAGAATCTTGTGGTCATGGCTGTGCGACACTCCGCCAAGTTGGAAATAGGCCTTGCCCCGCGCCATGACATTGCCGTCGATAAGGACTTGCTCTTCGCCGCCTTCAGACGGCGCGCGGCAATATCGGGGATGCTGGCCGCCAAGGACATAGCTTATGAAGTAGGCCCATGGACCATCGGGCATGGGAACAGTCGAATCATCTTCCTTGATGCGGCCCTTCATCTCAAGGAACAGCCTGTCCTGAAGCGTTTTGGTTTCCTTCAGAACAACGTCGGTATAGGCGTTTTCTGCAAGCAGATGCTGACAGATATCCTGATCGAGCGTCTGAGGATCGCGCATCACCTCCTGCCAGTTACCGGCTCGCAACCACGCATAGGAGTCGATCTTCTCGATGCCGTGGCGAACCGTCTTTTCATCGCGGCGTTCTGCGACGGGGGCGGATACGATGGAAGAAGGCGGCTTGTCTTTCATGACGTCTCCTTGACGGCGCGGCCGTCATTGCGACGGCCGCGGGAATAAGAGAAAGCGGTGCGAGGATGCTTCGGCCCGATGAATAAAGAATTATGCCGTAGACGCCAGCATTATTCGCCCGGCTTGAAGTTCAGCGCGGCTCCATTTATGCAGTAGCGCAACCCGGTCGGTTCAGGACCATCGGGAAAGACATGGCCAAGATGGGCGTCACAATTACTGCACCGAACTTCAGTACGGCGCATGAAGAGTGAGCGGTCCGCATGCTCGCTGACATTGTTTCCGTCCACAGGCTGGTAAAAACTCGGCCAGCCCGTTCCCGAATCGAACTTTGTATCTGAAGGAAATAATGCTTCGCTGCAACATACGCAGTGATACATACCGTCGCGTTGCTCAACATTTAAAGAGCTTGTAAAAGCCCGCTCGGTGCCATGTTTTCGCGTTACTCTGTAGACTTCGGGAGACAGTTGCTCTTTCCATTCTGCGTCAGTCTTTTTGAAAGGAACATCATTCATATTGGGTACCTATCATTATTGCGGGAACGCAACACCAGCCATTGTAAGAATAGTTCGACATTAACAGCGCTTGTTTATCAAGCTTCTGATCACATAGTGTATCGTATGCAATAGACAACTGGGGTTGCAATGAGGGCGAGGCGGCTTTGATAAATTTCGGCGTATTCCTATGGGACGGTCACTGCAAACGCCGCTTCTCAATGCTCGCTGTTTTCCCGATTATTGTCTTTTTTTTTGGCGCAACGCCCGCACTGGCCGCAGAATCAGCTCACGGCTTCGACGGCTCGCTGCTTGGACTCGTCTGGATAACGCCGTTTGTCGGCATCCTGCTGTCGATAGCGCTCTTCCCGCTGCTGTTTGCCGGTTTCTGGCACAATCATTACGGCAAGGTATCGTTTTTCTGGGCGATCGCATTCCTGATTCCCTTTGCGATGGAGTTCGGCGTCAGCACATCGATCGATGAGTTGCTGCACACTTTACTGCTGGAATATGTGCCGTTCATCATCCTCATCGGGTGTCTGTTCACGATTGCCGGCGGTATTTTCGTGGGCGGCAATATTCATGGTTCGCCGCTCATGAATACGATCATGCTGGCGACAGGGGCCGTCATTGCCAGCGTTGTCGGCACGACAGGCGCTTCGATGATCCTGATTCGCCCGCTTTTGCGCGCGAACGATAATCGAAAATACCGCGTTCATACCGTCGTCTTCTTTATCTTCCTTGTCTCCAATATTGGCGGCTCGCTGACCCCGCTCGGCGATCCGCCATTGTTTCTTGGTTTTCTGAAAGGGGTCGACTTCTTCTGGCCCACGGTCTGGATGTTTCTGCCCATGGTGGTGGTGGCCAGTATTTTGCTGGCCGCTTTCTACCTGTTGGACAGCTATCTATTCAGCAAGGAAGAGCAGCGTCCGTTCGACCCGACACCGGACCGGCCCATTTATGTTACGGGCCTGCAGAACTTCATTCTTTTGTTCGCGCTTATCGGCGCGGTGCTGATGAGCGGCACGTTCGATTTCGGCGTGGTTCATGTCCGAAATTTCGAGGTCGGCGTTGTCGGGATCTTGCGCGATGTGATTCTGATAAGCCTGGCGCTGGTCTCGCTGAAAATTACGTCGAGCCAGATTCGGGAAGCCAACAGTTTCAATTGGGAGCCGGTTCTGGAAGTCGCCAAGCTTTTTGGCGGCATTTTCATCACGATTATTCCGGCCATCGCGATCCTCAAAGCTGGCGAAGCCGGCGTGATGGCTCCGCTGCTTCAACTTGTGACCAATGTTGATGGTTCACCGAATAACGTCATGTATTTCTGGCTGACGGGCATATTATCCAGTTTCCTCGACAACGCTCCAACCTACCTGATCTTCTTCAACTCAGCCGGTGGAGATGCCGGTGTATTGCAAGGTAGCCTTGCAAATACTCTTCTTGCAATTTCTGCGGGAGCTGTTTTTATGGGAGCCAACACATATATCGGCAACGCTCCCAATTTCATGGTCAGGTCCATTGCTGAACGTCATGGTGTGCCGATGCCCAGTTTCTTTGGGTATATGGGCTGGTCGACACTATTCCTGCTGCCGGTGTTCGCTTTGGTCACATATCTATTTTTTGTGTGATCGGTTTTAGATTGAATTGTGTAGTTTTCCGCGACTGTATCGTCAGAGATACGGAACATAGCCGCGCGGAATTGCAATTCCATAATTAAATTGGAAGAAAACGATTACATCAATTGAATGAATAAGACCGTTCACTAGATAATTTGAAACGCATATCGAATTGAAAAATTATTTTTATGTCAGTAGACATAATTCATATTGTGAATTCATAGGAAGCTTTGTCTATGAAGATATTCAGATTTTCGATATATGCGTAATTCCCGAACATATATTTTAACGTATTCTGTGTTTTGATTGCCTCAGCTTGGAACACTAATAAATTGCTTGTGATTAATGTGTCAGAAAATGAAATTTCTGTAACCGATTTACTCTGAATTCACTACGAATTTTTCCTTTTAGAACAGTTTTTCTTGAATTCAAGCAATTTATGAATATTATGACGTTCAAAGAGAGCACTTTAGACTGCTTCTTTTCGTATATGTTTCGTTGAAAACAGAAGCGACGCTATCTTTGTCTAATTAGCCTTAGATAACTGTTCCTGCCGATCCCCCGGTTTGGTTCAGGACACTATAAAACAAAACAATGAAGTCCGATTAAGGACATCAGGAGACCACATATGATCGATATGAAGTCGGATAATAATGAGCTGGTGGAACTCACAACCACAATCGTTTCAGCTTACGTGAGCAATAATACTGTCGTGGCGGGTGATCTTCCCAATATCATCAACGATGTACATGACGCATTATCACGCGCGTCTGTGAACGCCAGCCAACCACCTGTTGAAGAATTCAAGCCGGCCGTCCCGGTCAAGCGTTCGGTTACACCCGAGTATATTGTTTGTCTTGAGGATGGTAAGAAATTTAAATCACTGAAGCGTCATCTGCGTACGCACTACAATATGTCGCCAGAAGAATATCGCGAGAAATGGGGCCTTCCGCACGACTATCCGATGGTTGCGCCAAATTACGCAGCAGCCCGCTCCGCATTGGCCAAGAAAATGGGGCTCGGACAGCGTCGCAAATAACAGACGTTCCGTAATCTGTTTTGGGAAATGCCTCCACCGGGCCGGTGGAGGCTTTTTCTTTTGAAAGGAATTCGGGCGTCAGATTAAGCTGAACTCAGGCGGCGTTGCTCTGCTGTTGGCTTGCCGAAAAGCCCGAGCGGATATAGCGCACCATTTCCTGCGCGATCTCGGTTGTACCGTTTCTGGGTTGCAACAGGTTGATATGGAAAACCGGCAGGGGCGGAAGCCCCTCGCACTGGCCGAGAATGCGCAGATTTGACGGAACAGTGGATATCAACATGGGTGCAACGGCCAGATCCGCTTCTATCGATGCGCAGTAAGGACCGAAATCGGACGTCTCGCAGGTCAGCCGCCAGTCAATCCCCGCTTTGCCCAGCGCATCGATTGCCGGCCCCCGGAATGTGCAATGGGTTTCGCCAAAAGTAACCGCAAGCGGCCTTTGGCGATAGGTCTCCCCGTCATGAGCGCCGACCCAGACAAGCTGATCCGGCATAAGCAGCTGATCAAGTTGCCCGGCATTGATGTCGGTGGTCAGGGCAAGATCGATTTCATTGGCGTCGAGACGCTTACGAAGATGAAATGAATCGGCGCAGATCAGCGTAATGCGAACGCGCGGCCAATGCTTGTGGAAGCTCTTCAGAATCGGCGGAATAAAGGGATGCATCACATCGTGAGGCACGCCGAGCCTGATTTCGCCTTCAAAATCAGGCAATGACATCATGCCCCAAACCTCATCATTCAGCGTCAGCATCCGCCGCGCATAGGCGACCAGCCGTTCACCGCATGGGGTCAGCGCGGGGCGCTTGTTCTCGCGGGTGAAGATCTGGGTGTCGAACAGCTCTTCGAGCCGGCGGATCTGTTGGCTAACCGCAGCCTGCGTCAGGTTCAATGACCGAGCCGCACTCGTCATTCCACCGGTTTCAGCAACGGCGATCAGTGCCCGCAGCAGGCTTAAGTCGATGGTACGCCTCATAATTGCGCTCCATAATGAAAGCTAATGCATATGATTATAAACATTCATTTCCGTTATGCAATCTCAGCGATTACATAAGACTTGCGCGCGCATCAAAACAATTGAGATGAGCATGAAGGAGAATGGCAGATGTTGATGAAGCCAAATCAATATGTCGCGCAGTTCGACCGGGAACACCAGACATCCAGAGAGAATAAAATAGGTGTTTTTGGCGATATCGTGCAGAAAATCGAATCATATCTGGATACCCGTCGGGAACGCAGGGAATTGCTGACCCTTGATGATCACATGTTGCACGATATTGGCCTCAATCGTGGCGAGGCTGAAAGAATTGCAGACAAACCATTTAATTGGTTTGCGAATAAATCCAAGAGCTGACATGCATGCGCCTGTATCAGGTCAATGGTGCGGAGCAGATGTTCCGCGCCATTGCTCGTTCAATACTGCAGCTAACAGACAAAAGTCAGAGAAGTTTGTTCGCTATCAGGACGCGCGTCGTCAACTCTGCGTGATAATGGAGCGCCGGGCGGATCGCGCAACCGCCCGGCTGTTTCATTCTCAACCGCAAATATCGTAGGCGGCGAGTGCGGCGAGATTGACCAGATCGCTATCCGTCGAGCCCAGCGTCGCGATCTGCACCGGTTTCGACATGCCAACCAGAAGCGGGCCGATCACTGTGCCCCCGCCCAGCTCCTGCAACATCTTCGTGGAGATGCTGGCGGAGTGGAAGGCTGGCATGACAAGCACATTGGCTGTATCGGACAGGCGACAGAACGGATAGAGCGCCATGGCTTCGCGGTTCAGGGCGACATCGGCGGCCATTTCCCCGTCATATTCAAAATCGACGCTGCGCCGATCGAGAATGCGGACGGCGTCGGCGACATGTTCGGCGCGGTCGCCAAGCCGGTGGCCAAAGGACGAGTAGGCCAGCATGGCGACGCGCGGCTGAAAGCCGAGACGGCGGGCGACGCGCGCCGATTCCACCGCAATATTGGCAAGCTGTTCGGCGGTTGGCATTTCATGAACCGACGTATCCGCGACAAGCAGGCTGCGCCCGCGGGAGATGACGAGCGATACGCCGACAGCGGTATGCGCCGGTTTCGTGTCAAGAACCCTGCACACATCCTCAAAGGCGGTAGACCAGTTCCGGGTCGTTCCCGTCACCATCGCATCGGCGTCGCCGCAGGCCAGCATGCAAGCTGCGAATATATTGCGGTCCGTGTTCACCATGCGCTGGCAATCGCGGAACAGATAGCCTTTCCGCTGCAGCCGGCTATACAGATACTCCGCATAAAATGTGTTGCGCTCGGACAGCCTTGCGTTCTGAATTTCGATGTCCGAACGATAGGCGACACCGCTGCTCAGAAACGCTTCCTTCACCTGGCTTTCCTGCCCGACCAGAATGGGTGTGCCGAGACTGTCATTGTAATAGAGATTGGCCGCGCGCACGACCTGCTGTTCCTCGCCTTCGGCAAAGACGACGCGCTTGGGATCTTCGCGCACCTCGTGGAATATCGAGTGGAGGAACGCTGCGGCCGGATCGAGGCGCGCATCGAGCTTGGCCCGATAAGCTTCCATGTCGACGATTGGTCTTTTGGCGACGCCGGAATCGATCGCGGCCTTGGCGACGCGCATCGGGATCCGGCTGACAAGACGCGGATCGAACGGAGCGGGAATAATATAGTCCCGGCCATAGCGCAGGCGCCGGCCCTGATAGGCGGCGGCGACCTTGTCCGGCACATCTTCGCGCGCCAGTTCGGCCAGCGCTTCGACGGCGGCGATCTTCATCGCATCATTGATCGTTGTCGCCTGAACGTCGAGCGCGCCGCGGAAAATATAGGGGAAGCCGAGCACGTTATTGACCTGGTTCGGATAGTCCGAGCGCCCGGTCGCCATAATGGCGTCATCGCGAACGGTGGCGACCTCTTCCGGCGTGATCTCCGGATCGGGATTGGCCATGGCGAAAATGACCGGATTTGGCGCCATGCTGGCGACCATGTCGCGCGTCAGG
>JAHQVI010000186.1 GCA_019634405.1 Hyphomicrobiales bacterium | reverse complement strand
CGACGGATACCAGCTCATAGCCGCCCGGCACGATCGGCACGAAGAAGATCTCCGCCTTGCCCTCATTTTCGAATTCCAGTTCGTAGAGCGTGTGCGCCTTGATCTCGATGCCTCCGGCTTCGACCTTTCTCAGCCAGATATTACGAAAGAAATTTGCACCGCGGACCACATATTCCTTATTGCCGGTCGAGGCGACTTCAAGCTTATAGCATTTGCCGGTTTCGATATTGTAGCTGTCCTGCGAAACCTTGTAGCCGGTTGGATCGGTGCCGAAGGTGAGGACGGGCAACTCCTCGCAGCGCGTGGCCAGGCTGCCTTCAGCCCTGGCCGGCAATGCGGCTGCCAGCAATGCGCCGGAAACAGCAATTGCGGTCAGAGCCTGTCGGAAAGCGTACTCGGTTTTCATGGGGCGTCTCCCTCGATTTTGTGTCTGGTTTGTTTGACGTCAATATTAGTTTGGCGAAACGGTCACGCCCCAGGGCAGGCGTCCGACCTGGATCGATTTGATGACCTCCTGCGATGCGACGTCAATGATAGAGACATCGTTGGAATTTCCATTGGTTGAGATCAGATATTTTTCATCCGGCGTGAAAGCGAGCTGCCAGACGCGCTGGCCGACAAGCAGATATTGCTCGACTTCGAGCGTCTTGGCGTTGATCACCGCCACGCGATTGGCTGGCCCCAGCGCGACGAATGCGTACTGCCCGTCCCTGGTTACGCGAACGCCAACCGGCTGAAGGGCTTCGGGCTGAACGCCGGGAACTTCAAAGCCGATTTTCTTGATGATCTCATGCTTGGACGGATCAATGACGGCGACGGTCCCGCCGATTTCCGAAGTTACCCAGAGCTGCGAGCCGTCGCTGGTGAATTCGGCAAAGCGGGGACGGCTGTCGACAAGCACATTGGCCACGATCTGGTTGGACTTCGTGTCAACGAAATGCGCCATATTCGTCGTCTCGGACGTATTGACCATGACGCTGCCGTCGGGGCTGATGCCCATGCCTTCCGGCTCGACGCCGACCGGGATTTCCGCAAGCACCTTGTCATTTTCAATGTCAACGACGGTAACGAGATTGTCGTCCTCATTGGCGATATAGAGCGGATTGCCGGATGGATGGAGGACAAACAGCTCCGGGTCCGGGCCTGACGGCAGGGTCTTGACGATCTTGTCGGTCTTGGCGTCGATGACCTGAACCGTATCGTCGTCGCTGGCGCAAAGCAGGACGTACTTGCCGTCTTTCGTCATCGTTATGCCGCGTGGACGCTGGCCGACTGGGTAGGTGCGCACGACCTCGAGCGTGTCCAGATCAATGACCGAGACCGTATTGTCCTTCTCGTTTGAGATATAGGCCTCGTACCCTTGCGCCGCACCAACCGGCGCAAGGCCGATAAGGCCCGCCAGCAAAATTGTATGCATTGTCGGTAATTGCATCAAAATTCTCCCTGAAACATTTTTATTTCCTGGTCTTGCAGAGCGCTGGTCAGCGCAATTCGCATTTGCTCTCGGGCTCATCGATGCCGAGCGTGTCCACCTCTGCGCGCTGATGCAGGAAGCCGGGTTGCGGTGACCATGAGATAGGCATTTCGGTTGTTGCGATCGCGATGGGTTGGCGCATCTGCTGGTTCCAGGGCCGGAAACTGACCTTCTGGCCCTTGAATGCGGCAACGCCGAAGTCCGGTCCAAGCAGGTAATCACGGATCGCGGCGAAATCGCCGGACGCCGAGCGCGTCGCCGCTTCGCCGATTGCGCGCGCCGCCAGCCAGCCGTGAAAATCGAGGGGCTGCATCACGCGTCCGGCCAGCTCAAAGAAGCGATTCTGCATTTGGGTTGCGCCCCATTGTTCGTGAGCGGGGTGCCAGCTCATGGCGGCCGCGCCGGACGTCCCTGCAACAGGCCGGGGCGACCAGCTGCGATAGGCCATATAAGGGCCGAAGATCTCGCTCTCATCTGCAACGACGATGATGTCGTAATCGGCGGAGATCTGCGTGAAGCTCGCCATCTGCTTCTGGACCTGCGCGTGACCTGAATCCGTTCGCGCCGCAGCATCAGTATGGGCGTAGAGCTTTTCCTCGACGATCTGTGCGCCGAATTTCTGCGCCGATTTGCGGATGGCTTCGGAATAGGTCTTGTCGGTCTGATTTGCGCCGGTGACGAGGAACCAGCGCGTCCATTGTTTGAGCACGAGGAACTGTGTCAGCGCATCGGTCAGCATCGCCTGACTTGGCGTAATATGCACAATATTGGCGCGGCAATCTTCCTGCCGCAGGCTGTTTTCCTCCGCATCGAGATTGAATAGCAGAACCGGTTTGCCCTGCGCCGCGTTGGACAGTGCGAGCAGCGTCTCAGCGTTGGCGGAAACCAGGATAAGCCCAATGCCGTCCTGCAGGATCCGCTCGATCAAGGGCCCCGCATCGCCTGCTTTCGGCAACTCATACTGTTTGAGCGTGAAATGCTGCTTGGTAAAGCGGCCGGTTGTGTTGTTGTCACTGACAGCCAGTTCCGCACCGCGCAGCCCGGCGTCTCCGGGAACGATATTCAGACGGGATATCGGGAGCGGCCGCTCCTGAGCGGCGTTCACATAAGCGATCTGGATCTGGGCCGCATCCGGCGGCGGGGTTTGCGCCTGTGCGCGGCGTTCTGAGGGGACGGCGAGTGATACGAAAAAAAGCGCGCCGAAAAACGCGCCGCTTAAGAACAAGCGGTTAAGCAAACCTTTCCTCCCACAGCCTTTTTGTTCGTCTTAGAATGAATGTCTTATGCAAAATCTGAACAGTGTTTTGCATAAAGTATTCATTTTGACGATCTTATTCGCTGATCCCGGCTAAATTAACTTAAGTTCCGGTACTATGCCATTCTAATTTATTTCCTACCAGTCACAAGTGTGTTGCTGAGGTTATCATTTCCCCCGCGATGAGATTTTCAATGCTATCGGTCAGGAAGATAATCATGAAATATAAGGCTATCGGGATGAGACGAACTGCATCATATCTTCTGACGATTTCTCTGTTGCTTGCAGGCTTCGCGTTTTGCGTGGTTGCCGGCGCAAAAGCGGATGACGAAGTCCAGCCGGTAAAGATCGCGGTCCTTGATTTCGAATTGGTTGATACAAGTCTGGAAGGAGCCAGCCATGGCGTTGACGAGGTTGAGACACAGCGTCTTGTCTTGATCAGCAAATTGCTGCGCGAACTCCTGGCCAAGTCTGGCGAATATGCCATCGTAGATCCGGCGCTCGCCGAAACTCAGATCGCGAGCGCCGGTCTGATCCATGGATGCAATGGCTGTGATATCTCTATCGCCCGCGCGCTCGACGCAGACCACGTAATGACCGGTACGGTCCAGAAAGTCAGTACGCTGATCCTTGGTGTCGAGATCACGGAACGGGAGGTTGCGACAGGGAAAACTTTGCGTGTTGTGAATGCGCAGATCCGGGGCAATACGGATAAATCCTGGTCACGCGGCGTTCGATGGCTGGTGCGGAACCGGTTGCTTGCCGCGCGGTAGGGCGCGAACCCGTTTAACCGGTCACGACTGACGCGCTCAGTCTTGTTGTCTTGAGCATCGAGGCGAACACCGGCATCCACTTTTCGCCTGATGCTCTCCGCTCATCCGCCACCAGCGCCAGCCTTGCCGCGAATGAAGCCGCGGCTTGGATCATAACCGCGAACGGCGCCAGCAAAAAAGATTGCAAAAGCCAGAACGGTCCAGCCGAGCGCCTCGAAATTCACTTGGCCGTAAAGCGCAAAACGGATCACCTCGACAGCTTGCGTGAACGGATTGACAGCGCAGATATCACGAAGCAGCGGCGAGCTTTCGCCCATCTTCCAGAGCGGATAAAGGGCGGTAGACAGAAAGAACATCGGGAAGATGACGAAGTTCATGATTCCGGCGAAATTTTCCAGCCGGTCAATCGTGGAGGAAAGGAACAGGCCAAGCGCGCCAAGCATCAGACCGGACAGAATCAGGGCCGGTAACACCAGCAGGTAGCCTTCCCACGGCAATAAAATGCCGGTCAGGGCGGCGATGCCGAGGAAGCTGTAAACCTGCAGGATCGAAATGGTTGCGCCCGCCACCAGCTTGCTGAACAGGAGCCACCAGCGCGGCAACGGGCTTGTCAGCAAAAGTCGCATGGAGCCCATTTCGCGGTCATAGACCAGCGAAAGCGAGGATTGCATTCCGTTGAAAAGCTGAACCATGCCGCAAAGCCCCGGCACGATGTAAACTTCATAGGTGATATAGGTCTGGTAAGGCGGGATGATTGACAGGCCGAGCGCGGCGCGGAAGCCTGCCGCAAACACGACCAGCCAGACCAGCGGGCGCACCAGGGCCGCGATAAACCGCTCGCGCTGCGTAACGAAGCGAAGCGCCTCGCGCCAGATAATCGCCGACATTGCGGTTAGCCAGGCGTTCATTGCGCGGTCTCCGCTCCACTACCTGTCAGCGCGGCGAAGCGTTCGCCAAGCGTCTTTTCAGCCACAACGTCGCTCACGCGGCCTTTGGCGACGATGTCCCCGCGATGCAGAACGATCAAGGCGTCCTCCGGCATGATCTCATCGACAAGATGTGTTGCCCAGAGCGCGGTTATGCCTTCATCGCGGCAAAGCTTATGAACATAGGCAGTGATTGACATCCGGGTGGCGACGTCGAGACCAACCGTGGGTTCGTCGAGCAGCAGGACGGCAGGGCGATGGATCAGCGCGCGGGCGATTTCCATGCGCCGCCTGTGACCGCCATTCAGGTTGCGCGCTTTTTCCCACGCCCTTTCGCGCATGTCGAGACGGTCGAGCGCGGCATCGATCCGCCTGGCCGCATCGCGTCCGGATATGCCGTGCAGGGCCGCGTAATAGCTCAGATTGCGGCGGACGGTCAGGTCGAGGTCAAGCGTCGGCTGCTGGAAGATGACGCCCATTCGGCCCAGCGCCTTGCGCGGTTCTTTCGCCAGATCCATGCCGGCAATTTCGATATGTCCCGCGCGCGGCAGAAACAATCGCGTCAGCAGCGCAAAAAGGGTTGTCTTGCCAGCGCCGTTCGGCCCGAGCAGAGCGCAGAAATCACCGCGCGCCACCTCGAAGGATACATCGCCTAAAGCCTGTTTCGCACCATACGAATAGGAGAGATTTGAGACGGCCAGCCCGCTCATTCCGCCTCTTATTGTTA
Source organism: Hyphomicrobiales bacterium (assembly GCA_019634405.1). Taxonomy (GTDB): domain Bacteria; phylum Pseudomonadota; class Alphaproteobacteria; order Rhizobiales; family Rhodomicrobiaceae; genus JAHQVI01. The sequence goes on along the minus strand of JAHQVI010000186.1, from coordinate 2,295 downwards.
TCCCGTCAATTGCGTTCCCGGAAACATCCGCCTGATCGGCAGACGCATAAAACGCTATCCTCAAATCCCTTATACAATCTGTCGGTGGGGTAGGGAAGCAGTTCGGCCAAAAGAAAGCGTCTGCCGAACCCCATGCATTTCATGGGATTCACAGTTCATGTGATAATAGCAGCTAAGCAACTGCAATATTATATGCATTAAATTCACGAATTTATTGAATTCTGGAAGCTAATGATACTGCACAACCTGTGTTAACGTGCAAATGTCAAACAAAAAAAGTAAGACATTATGTTTTCTATCTTAAAAACAATATTGGGAGGAAAGAAGATGGGGCTCTCCATACATCCAGCAGTGGATCATGGCGTGCGGCCAGGAAGGCCCGACTTCGGCGGCGGCAAGCTGTATTGCAAATGCGGTAGCGAGCAGGTGGAGGTAACTATCGCGAGCAATAGTGCACATAACCATGTCTGCGGTTGCAGTAAGTGCTGGAAACCGGCTGGCGCTACGTTCTCACAGGTCGCGGTTGTCCCCCGGGATTCGCTCCAGGTCACTGCAAACGGACATAAGCTTGCCGTCGTCGATTCTTCTGCAGCAATACAGCGTCACGCCTGCCAGGGCTGCGGGACGCATATGTATGGCCGCATCGAGGATACCGGCCATCCCTTCTACGGCCTCGATTTTGTCCATACGGAGCTTTCGCCGGATGACGGCTGGTCTGCCCCGGAATTTGCCGCATTTGTCTCCTCGATCGTGGAGGCAGGTACGCCGCCGGATCAGATGAACGCGATTCGCCGGCGGCTGAATGAGCTGGGATTGCCGCCATATGATTGCCTGTCGCCGGCATTGATGGATGTGATTGCTGCGCATATCGCCAAATCCAAGGGCGTCTTGGCGGCGTAGCGTATTGATGGCGCCTGAATTTTTCAAACCAGTCCCCGGTTGCGCATGCGTTGCTGACCGGGGATTTTCAGTGTTCTGACGCTTCTCGGGCTTTACGCTTTGACCGACCCCGTACCGATACGGCGATATTTGTAGGCGGGCGCCTGACTGCTGCTGAGAGTGTCGGCCAGCGCTTCCATGGCATGGTGATGCGGCGACAGCGAGCAGGCCGGATCGGTTTCGCTGGCGCTGCCTGTGAGGGCGAAAGCCTGACAGCGGCAGCCGCCGAAATCGATCTCCTTGCGGTCGCAATTCTGGCATAGCTCGGGTAGCCAGCCCGTGCTGCGGAAGCGATTAAAGCTTTTTGAGGCGTACCAGATTTCGGCAAGAGGCGTGTTCCGAACATTTTCAAAATGCATATCCGTCAGGCTTTCCGCAGCATGGCACGGGAGAACCTGCCCGCTCGGGGTTACGTTCAGGACATCGCTCGCCCAGCCGCCCATACAGGGTTTGGGGTATCTAGCGTAGTAATCCGTAGGCACATAATCAATGTTCAGGATGCCGGCCAACTGACGCTGGGCCGCGCTGACGATATCCGCCTGCTGAATGCACTGGTCATGGCTCGGCATCAGCGCCGCCCGGTTGACCGCCGCCCAGCCGTAATATTGCGTGTTGGCCACCTCGATCCGCTGCGCGCCGACATCGAGTGCAAACTGGATCGCTTCTTCCGTCTCATCGATATTGTCGCGGTGGGTCACGGCGTTGATGGTCAATGGCAGTCCGGCGTCGACGACCCATCCGGCAAAGCTGCGCTTCTTGGAAAGCGAGTCCTTGTAATTGGTAATCCGGTCAGCGTTGTCAGCGCGAACGCTCTGTATGCTGAGCTGAACGTGATCGAGACCGGCATCGGCGAGCGCCTGCAGCCGTTCGCGCGTCAGGCTTACGCCAGCGGTAATCAGGTTGGAATAGACGCCATGGGCGGCAAGGCATGCAACAAACTGATCGAGGTCGCGACGCAAGGCCGGCTCGCCGCCTGACAGATGAACCTGAAGGACGCCAAGGTGGGCGGCTTGATCGAAGACGCTCAGCCACTCATCCGTACTCAGCTCATCGCCTGCCTTCAGAAGCTCGACCGGGTTTGAGCAGTAAGGGCATTTGAGCGGACAACGATGTGTCAACTCTGCCAGCATGGCCATCGGAACCGGCACATCTGCCATGGCGCGCTTTATCGCCGAACTTGTATCAGGCGCGTTCATCAGACAGCCACCATCCGTCGTCCAAGCATGTCGGCCAGAAACTTTCCGGCATCCATCGAAATCCGATCGGCTGGCGCATCGAACTTGCTGGCCAGAGAACTCACAACCGCCGCAAAACTACGTTCCCCATCCAACGATTGAAGGACATGAACGGCGATCT
>JAHQVI010000185.1 GCA_019634405.1 Hyphomicrobiales bacterium | reverse complement strand
GTGCTCAAGGCAACTGTGGATCGCAAGCAGGAAGAGATAGAGGCGGAACTGATCAAGCGCGTTCGCGATGAAATCGGTCCGGTTGCCTCCTTCAAGCTGGCTCTGACGGTACAGCGTCTTCCCAAGACGCGCTCTGGCAAGATCTTGCGCGGCACGATGCGCCATATCGCAAATGGTACTGAGTACCGGATGCCCGCCACGATTGACGATCCGGTGATACTTGACGAGCTGAAAGATGCGCTTGGCGAACGCGGGATACCCGAAAGTGGAACCGAAAGCTGATCGCAAACCGTCGGGCAGCCGAAATGGACGATGAATGCGCCTATTGGCGGAGCAGGTTGGAAACGATCGTTTCACTGCATATGGATGGGGGAGACGGATCGCACGATCTGGGCCATCTGCGCCGTGTGCTCCAAAATGCGTACCTGATCGCGGATGAAATCGGCAGGCCGGTCTGCCGCTTGACGCTTCTGGCTGCCGCCATGCTGCATGACATCGTCTCCGTCGAGAAAGATGATCCGCGCCGGTCTCAGGCCTCTCGTCTGGCGGCGGTCAAGGCGAGACAATTGCTTGAAGATGTGGAGTTCCCGAAATGCAACCTTGACGGCGTCGTCCACGCCATCGAGGCTCACTCCTATTCGGCAAGGATTGAAACGCGAACAGTCGAGGCCATGATCCTTCAGGATGCCGACCGGCTGGACGCGCTCGGCGCGATCGGAATTGCGCGCTTGTTTTATGTCGGCGGCCGGATGGGTGCAGGGTTATATGATGTGGACGATATTCTGGCGTCGAAACGGAAGCTTGACGATCTGCGTTTTTCGCTCGACCACATGCAGACCAAATTGTTGACGCTGCCGGACAGTATGAAGACGGAGCCTGGACGGCGAATTGCGAATGAACGCGCGGGGTTTATTCGGCAGTTCCGGGACAGGATGTGTCTGGAGGCGGGCATTGGTGCGCGGCATGAGGAGGCGTAATGGACCCGGATTTGGTTCGTCAGCAAGCGGAGGCCGAGCTTGAGGAAAATGCACGGCCGCCGGATATGGTTAACAAGGTCGCCGTTCAGGCAAAGAGCGCACGGATCGATGCGGCGGTTGACGCTGCCGCGCCGCCTGCTGCGATGATGACCGCAATCGTTGCATATGTGGGACCAGAAACAAAACCCACGCCATCCCGTTGGCGCGTGCATGTGCAGAATGCGCTGAGCGTTAGCGCCTTATCGGCGCTTACCGGGCTTGCCGCCGCCGTGTGGGGCTCGCATCAAGGCCTCTCGCCGCAAGCGCAGATCATGCTCGGCAGCGGAGCTGGCCTGCTGATGGCGGCTGTCCACGGAGTATTGGCGTCAATCAGCGGCAATGGCTTCACTCCGAAGAATTAATCGGTCTACACGAACGCGGCCGCCCGGCATTGCTTATGCTTTGGAAGGAGGGCCGGTTTCAACAGGGGCGTGCGAGTCGCACCATTCCGCCCACGAACCATCATAGACAGCCGTCTGATCATTTCCGGTGATGGCGAGCGCGAGCGCAATCATGCAGGCCGTAACGCCTGATCCGCATGTAGCTATGACGGGCTTGTCAGCGTCAACGTCATGCGATGTCATTATCCCGGCAAGTTCGCCGGGCGCAAGCATGGTTCCATCTGATGAAAGAAATTCTGCAAACGGAACGTTGAGTGAGCCGGGGATATGACCGAGCCGCGCAGCGGCGCGCGGTTCGGGGGCATCGCCGCGAAAGCGCTCCGCGGAGCGCGCGTCGACGATCTGTACTCCGCTCCCGATCAGCGCTTCGATGTCAGTCAGGCTGCGCACGCGGGACGGTCTGAAAGCTGCAGCAAAATCCCCCGGCTTGGGCCGTTCAGGCATGCTTGTTTCGATCGTCCGGCCTTCATGTTTCCACTTCTGAAAGCCGCCATCAAGCACGGCGATAGCGTCGAAGCCCATTGCGCGGAACATCCACCAGACACGCGCAGCCCCGGACATGTTCGTCATATCGTAAACAATAATGCGGGAGTTCGCGTTGATGCCCATGGCGCGCGCATGGCCGGTGAAATCGTCGGGCGAAGGCAGCATATGCGGCAACTCGGTCGACAGGTCGGCAACGCGGTTGATGTCGAAAAACCGTGCGCCGGGAATCCGCTGCTGCCGGTACTCCTGCTCGGAACTGTGTCCGCTATTGGGCAGGTGGAACGAGCCGTCGAGCAGGATAATGTCCGCTTCGCCCAGATGCCGGCCAAGCCAGTCCGTCGAGACCAGCCAGCTATTGTCTATGCTCATATTTGCGCCTTCCCTGTTTCGGGCGAATTACGGAAAACCGTTGGCACGGAAACCTCTTCCTCAAGCCATGCCGGGACGGGCAAGTCTTTCCCCCGCAAAAAGGCGGGATCGAACAGGCGGCTCTGATAGCGCGTGCCATAGTCGCACAGAATAGTAACGATGCGGTGGCCGGGACCGAGATCTCGGGCGAGACGGATTGCGCCTTCGACATTGACGCCGCTGGAGCCTCCAAGGCACATGCCTTCATCCCGCAGGATCTGAAATACATGCTTCACCGCGTCAGCGTCGGAAATCCGGTAAGCCTTGTCAACGGTGAGACCTTCAAGATTCGCCGTGATCCGTCCCTGACCGATGCCTTCGGTGATGGAAGAGCCTTCGGACTTCAGCTCGCCCGTGGTGAAATAGCTGAAAAGCGCAGCGCCATGCGGGTCGGCAATCCCGATTTTGATGCCGGGTTTCCTTGCTCTAAGTCCCGTGGTGACGCCGGCCAGCGTGCCACCGGACCCTGCTGCACAGATGAAGCCGTCCACCTTGCCATCAGTCTGTTCCCAGATTTCCTTCGCGGTCGTCTGGATATGGGCGTCCCGGTTCGCCACATTGTCAAACTGATTCGCCCAGATCGCGCCGGACGGTTCGGTTTCGGCAAGTTTGTCTGCGAGGCGTTTGGAATATTTCACATAATTGTTATCGTCGCGGTAGGGGACGGCAGGCACTTCGACAAGTTTTGCGCCCAACAGGCGGATTGCGTCCTTTTTTTCCTGCGACTGCGTCTCGGGGATGACGATGACGGTCCTGAAGCCAAGCGCATTGGCGACCGTTGCCAGACCGATGCCGGTATTGCCGGCCGTTCCTTCGACGATTGTGCCGCCGGGGCGAAGGCGTCCCGATTTCATTGCATCCTGAATAATGAACAGGGCCGCACGGTCCTTGACGGACTGGCCTGGATTCAGGAATTCGGCTTTACCGAGAATCTCGCAACCTGTTTCTTCCGACGCCGCTTTGAGTTTGATCAGCGGTGTGTTGCCTATTGTGTCGAGAACGGATGGTGCTATGTCCACTTTGGAACACTCCATATCTTTGAGGCTTCGTATTGTTCGAGGACCATGCGAAAGTTGCATGCCCCGCAGAGTGACACCAGTATTTAAGTCAGATCCCTGCGTTCATGTATTTGTGTTTGATTTGGCTGACGCGTAGCGTATGCTAGGTTAAATGCTGGCGGCAAGACCGTTTCCGGCGCCCAGGCGTCACGCTTCGACCTGAAGTTTCCGGCGATTTTTTCACCATATTGAGAGCAAAAAAAACGCTTAGGCATCCAGCTGTGATAGCTCGACGGCGAATTGCCGGGCCGCTTTCCGCAGGTCATCAGCAAGGGCCGGATCATCGATTGTTCTGGACAAAACCATACCGCCTACGCATAGCGCCGATAGTGCGAGTGCGGTATCTCGCCGGTTCTCCAGATTGTCCGGAAGGTTATGTTCGAAAAGCCATGCCATTGCGCGCAACAGCATTTGATAGGCTGCGCGCACTTCGGGCGTTGCGCGGGCGACATCCGACGGCAAAGCGATCATGGGGCATTGTCCATCAATATCGCTCAGATGTTCCGGAGAAAGATAGCTATTGATCATTGCCGCTACGGTCTCGGGACCGCCATTTTCCGGATCAACGCCCGCCTCGTCGCGCCATGTTTTGCCGCGCCCGTTGAGAAAACTGGCAACCGTCTCGGCATATAGCTCATTCTTGTTGCGGAAATGGTTATAGAAACCGCCCCGGGTCAAACCGACGCCAGCCATGATCTCATCGATCGAAACCTCGGTAAATCCCTTGCGATTGAAGAGAATACGGGCCTGTTCGAGAATGCGCTTGCGGGTTTCTACCTTATGTTCCGGCGTGTAAGGCATGGCTTCATCCAGTTTTCGGTTCGCAAGCGTGGACATTAAAATATGTTCTTGATCATAAATAGATGTGCCCTACCACAATTAGGTGGCTAATCGATAGCTGTTGCTTGTCGGCGCAAGCGGCGTTGCTTGGCGTTTGAATGCTGTCCCGACCCAGCCGGGTATGTAACCTGGATCAAGAAAGCCGTTGTCCCGTGCAAGGGGAACTTGCTGCAGGATTTGTTTCGTGGATGCTAAGAGTTTTTTCTTAAAACAGCTTGAGGAGCGGGGGTCACTGGCGATGAGCCATATAATGCCCCTACCTGCCAAATGAATGGATTTAGCGCTGAAACGCTGGCGTTTCTTGAAACACTTCGAGGCAACAATAATCGTGACTGGTTTGAAGGTCATCGCGAGACATATGTACGTGTCATCCGTGACGCTTCGCGGAGTTTCGCGGAAAGTTTGAGTGCCGCTCTGGAAGCGAAGACTGGCGATAGCCATAGGTATAAGGTCTACCGGGTCAACCGAGATGTGCGCTTTTCCAAGGATAAATCTCCCTATAATGCGCATGTTCATATGGCGTTCTGGCCTGACAACTCCGGACCGACGGAGGCGGTTTGGATGTTGGGGTTAGAGCCCGGCAAGCTGACATTCGGCGCAGGTATTATGGCGTTCTCCGCATCGCAGCTTGACGCCTGGCGCAAGCGGGTTGCCGGCGCAGATGGGGCTGCATTGTCCGACTGTCTGTCAGTGCTGGTCAAGCAAGGCGCGCGGTTATCCGAGCCTGAATTGAAGCGTGTGCCAGCTCCTTTTGAAAAAGGTCATTCGCGGGCTGACCTGCTCAGACGCAAGAGTATGACGGTCTGGCGTGACACGGATGACGTTGAGATCTGTTTTGGTTCGGATGGTCCTCAGCGATGTCTTCCTGAACTGCTCACGTTTGTGCCGATCACGGAATGGCTGCGGGACATTTAGGAGAAGATAATGCGGGATCTGGCGATTATTACTTTCGTGACCCTGGATGGTGTCATGCAGGCTCCGAGCATGGCGGATGAGGATCTCTCAGGCGGCTTTACCCAAGGCGGCTGGGCAGCTCCTTACTGGGGGGAGACAATGGAGCAGGTTCAGCGCGAGGCTATGGCCGCTCCATATGATATGCTGTTCGGTCGCAAGACCTATGATTTATTTGCCGGACATTTCTCAACAGCGGAGAAAAGTGCGGTTTCAGAGAGAATGAATGCGGCTCGCAAATATGTTGTCACGTCCAGGCCAGATGAGCTGAACTGGACGAATTCGGTTGCCGTGACAGGCGATATTCCCGCCGAAATCAAAAAACTTAAGCTGCAAGAAGGCCCGCTACTGCAGATCCATGGCAGTTGCGAGCTTGTTCAAACACTTTTGAGGCATGAGTTGATTGATGAATTCCGTCTTTGGACCTTTCCTGTACTCACTGGTAATGGCAAGCGCTTATTCGCGAACGACCTGTTACCGGCAAGTGTTGCGCTTCGAAGACTGGAGGCTTTCTCAAATGGAGTGTATATGAGCATCTACAGAAGAGTATGATTATAGCCTGCGGCTATTGTTTTGCTCGGCCAAAACTGGCGGAAAGACTGTTTTTTTAAGCTAAACGCCATTCCTGAATTTGCGTTGGTTCGTTGCAGCGGCAGTTCGCCGGAAACCGGGACTTCGCGGGATTGTTTACCTAGCCCCCTTGAATGGAGGGCCGAGTGTGTCATCTATGTTTAAAGATAGACCTGCGCATCCAATCTTGTGCATCTGAGAGTGGTTTTTTTCACTGTGACGCTCTTGACGGAGCATTGCAAAATCCGGGGAACGATGCGCTGAACAAATTCGTGCCGAAGCATATGGATGAGTT
>JAHQVI010000184.1 GCA_019634405.1 Hyphomicrobiales bacterium | reverse complement strand
GGTTTTCGGATAAATCCGATGCTTCAAGCAAAAGAGCATCGGACCGAAAAGTGGACGCCGGTTTTCGGATAAATCCGATGCTTCAAGCAAAAGAGCATCGGACCGAAAGGTGGGTGCCGGTTTTCGGATGAATCCGATGGTTGGATCAAGAGATAGAGCCTTCTTCGCTCAGTCCGATCAAATATCCGGCCTCTCAAGCCCCGTATTTACGAGATTTCAAGGCGGCGAACCGGGGCCGCTTCGCCTTGAAGCGCTTAAGCGGCCAGCGGCAAAGGTTTTATTTCAGCGAGATTTTCGGGGGTGGTGTGTGCCGGCCCTTCGCCATTTCAGGAACGCCAGGGCAAAAGCCAGGTGCCTGCAGTAAGCCCCGACCATAGGTGATGCGATTGCGATCCGATTCCAACGGGACGGTTTTCATTACGTTGAGCAAGTCGCTTTTTGGAAGGAGCAATGTTTCAGGTCGTTGTATCGCCAGCATGGCTGTCACATATGGGGTGGCAAAGGACGTGCCTGACAGATAGCCCGCCTTGGAATTCGGCAAAGCCGTCCAGATGTGAACGCCGGGAGCTGCGATGTCGATATAGTTGCCGCGATTGGCGGATGGATAGACCCGCAATTTCTTGTCGATGGCGGTGACTGCGATAACATGCGGATAGGCGGCAGGATAGCTTGCCCCTGCCGCCAGGCCTTCATTGCCGGCCGCCGCGGCAAAAACCATTCCCGCTTCATTGCGAAGCTGTTCGAATTTTGATTCGAGAAGTGCGTCATTGGGACCGGAGAAGCTCATATTCACAATGCGAACGCCGGACTGATCCATCCAATGAAGCGCTTTCATCAATGTGACTGTATCGGTTTGCGTGGTGTTGTCGTCACCTATGAAGAAAACGCTGGCCACATGAAAATTCGCATCCGAAACAAGTCCGGGCGTCTCACTATCGGTGCGCCCGGCGAGTATGGCGAGCACACTTGTGCCATGGCCGCTGTTTGAGATTGGCCTGCCTTCTGGCGTAAACGTCTTTTGAAGAATGCTTTGCCCGGCCAAGGATTTGTGCTGAAGCTCGACATGCGTATCAATGATGCCGATTTTCAATGCGCGCGCGCACTTCTTCAGATCCTCGTTCCACTGAATGGCCTGTCGCCCATAGCACCGGTCTCTCAAACAGCGCGTATTGTCTGAATGAGGTTTGCCGGTGTCATCATCCTGACGCGGGGCTGCGGGAGCATAAAGGCGATAGACCCGGTTCAGGTGCAGATGATTATCGGGTAACGCTCTTTGAAGAAGCTTCGCCGCCTCGATATGTGACATGTCTGGCGGGATACGAAGACGCGCAATCCCGCTGGAAGCGTCATGCTCAACTGAAAAACCGAGCGAGCGTATCCGAGCGCTTTGTTCGGGCTCAAGATTTTCTGCAAGGATTTCACCGGAAGCATAGGAGTCGGGAGGGCTTTCAGCAATCAATGTGCTGAGTGAAGCACTTGCTACGGTTGTGTTCTCCTCAAGAGGAGCGCTGGACCTGTCATTTGTGGCGTCCAGCGCAGTGAGTTCGGCATCAAAATCATAATTCAAGGCTGACGTAACGCCACTCACCACCTGATCTCGGATGATTCTGCGAACGCGGCGGCGCAGGCGTTGACGCCTGGCAGTGCGAATGTGGGGTTTAGCGAGAGCGCGAACCGTGGAACGAACAAGGGAGCGAACGGTAGGCTGGGTGAGAGTGTTAAGCTCGTCAGCTATAAGGCTTGCGGAACCAATCGCACTATTTGCCTGGATGTCCAGCCCTAATTTGAGACCTATGCGGAATGGATCGTCGTTGTCGTTTGCGCTTGTCGCAAAGACGTTATCAATCCGGTTTTGCAGTCTCGACCTGCGATATTGGCGTGGGCCTATATTGCCAGGGACATCTTGGCTTAGATCAGTGCCGGCTGAAAGTTGCGGGTCCCGATCGAAAGGAAATTCTTGCAGAAAGTTTGCCGCGTCCGCATCCAGATTATCAAATGTTGGAATGTCGTTGCCCAGGATTTGTTCGTCATCAAGCTCGAATTCCGGAATCTGGTTCACAGGATTAAGGCTTTGCAGGTAATCGCTCTGTGAGCTGGCAGCAGGCAACGCGCCGCCTTGTCTTCTTAGCCTTCGCAGACGTCGACGGGTGCGGTCTTGATCGGATCTCAAACCGCCGCCGCCAAGATTTCTTCTGCCGTTACCATTCGCAAATCCGTTACGCTTGCGCTTGCCGCGGGGAAGAGCTCTTCCTTTCCTTTTTCCTTGAGCAGAGGCAGACGGGACGAACTCAAGTTTTGTTACCAGCTTATGATGTTCGTTTGTTTGAGTTTGCAATGCAGGTGTCGTATGGGCGAAACAGAAAACGAACACTGCCAGCGCGATGTGTAAGGGTCGCAAACGTTTCACTTTGAGCGAACGTAATTGTGCTTGCAGAAATCGTCGCTTGCCAAAATCTCTTTGGTTCCAGCGATTGAACAGCATGATTACACAATCCACGAGCTTTAAGGTAAAAAAATTACATAATACAAGAAGCGATTAGCGCGTTTCATTCGGCAACTGATCGAAGCAGGTTTATATCACATCTTGGCGCGCGAGCTTCATCGTGACTTCTACAGTTGCGCATTTTATTAAATTTTTTGCATCTATGTGGATTAATTTACGCAGCATGGCGTTTGATAGTGTGTGGCGTATATTTGCTACCGCAGTAATGGCATTTGCCTTATTCGATTTTGCTCAATTGAAGCTATCCGATAACCTGCCAGGGGCGAATTGATGTATGCGGAAGGACGTATGATGCTGCGATAATAGCGTGATTGTTGATGAAAGATTAACCATCTTGTGTCAGTACTTATGCTGTCTACCGGAGAGAGGCGTAGGGTAAAAAACAAGCTACACCCCGCGATAATTTGCTTGACCTGACCGCACAGGCCTTGCGTCCTCTCTCCTTTTTATCGATCAGACATATCAATAGGCTCGCGCGTGAGGTGATTTCACGCGCGGCTTGCTCATTTTGTGGGCGCTATCTTCAGTTGGAACGGGCAAAAAAAAGCCCCGCATTAGCGGGGCTCAGGCTACACGTAAGGTAGTTGTCACATGCGACTACCGCTCGTTAGTAAACACAAATCTTGTCCAATTCATCTCAAAAATAAGTAATTTTACCGATATGCGGACAATTCCTGATCACTCCGGGACGCGCGATCGGGGCAGGCGCAGGGGCTATCCGGAAGTCATGTATCTTCCGTCTTATGTCCCTGACATTCTGGCGCCGACCAGTGCGATGAGCTTCTGATGGTCAACATCGAAATTGCGAATGCCTTCGGCCAGTTTCTCGGTCGCCATGGCGCTGGAATTCATTTCCCAGCGAAATTTGACCTCGTTCATTTTGACGGGAGTGACGCCACTGGTCTTGTCCGGTGACAGCATACGCGGCAGCTCGGTCATTTCGCCCGACAGCTCATCCAGAAGTTGTGGTGAAATCGTTAGATTGTCGCAACCCGCCAGCGCCTTGATCTGGCCGGTATTTCGGAACGACGCCCCCATAACAACGGTATTGACGCCATTCGACTTGTAATAATCATAGATCGACCGGACTGATATGACGCCGGGATCTTCGTTTGGCGCATAGCTGTCGCGACCTTCCGCTTTTTTGTACCAATCGGTAATGCGGCCCACAAAGGGGGAAATTAGGAAGACTCCGGCATCGGCGCAAGCCATGGCCTGCGCCATCGAAAACAGCAATGTGAGATTGCAGTCGATCCCCTCATTCTGAAGGATCTCGGCGGCGCGAATGCTTTCCCATGTTGAGGCGAGCTTGATCAGGATGCGCTCCTTGCCAATGCCGCGTTCGGCATAATCGGCAATGATCGCTCGCGCTCGCGACACGGACGCTTCGGTGTCAAATGACAGGCAGGCGTCGACTTCGGTGGAGACGCGGCCCGGCACCAAGCCCGTCAGCCTTGCGCCTATGGCGACGGTCAGCGCGTCTGAGACGTCCGCGGCGCTGCGTCCGGCTTTTTGTCCTGCCTCGATCTCGTGCGCCACCAGTTCCTCCGAGGCCGGATCAGCCAAGGCTTTTAGAACGAGGGAGGGGTTGGTCGTGCAGTCCACCGGCTTGTAGGTTGCGACAGCCTCGACATCGCCCGTATCGGCGACCACCACCGTCATTTCCCTGAGTTGATCGAGTACGCTTTTCACGTCCATGCTCCCTGTTACTGGTCAATTGCATCCCGTACGGCCTGCCGCGTATACACCAGGGTGTCGCCGATAGTCCCGATGCGTCCATAGCCGATCGGCTGGTTTGGTTGCGCCGAATGTGATGTGCGATGATGTTTTTGTTGCAGATTACGTTGCAGGTCCAGCCAAAACTTGCGCCAGCCTTTGAAGGCGGGACGCGGCGCAATTCGCATTGCTGCGATTACGTATAAACACGATAGAGATAACAAGTGCGCAAATTGGGCGAATGCGCAGTTGAGGAGGCAATTGGCAGACGCGTTCTCTCAAATCGCGGCCGTGGCCTCTGAAATGCGCGGCACTTTAAGGGAATATCCAAACATACGGGCGAACAGGATCTTTGTTCGCCCGTATAATATCCAGTTTCAGGCGTGCTGGCTGATGGGCGTAACCGGTCGTTGCTTATTTCAGCGGGTCGTAGCTATTACCGAATTTGTAGTTAAGCCCCACTTTCACCGTATGAAGTTCTGCATTGTGGTTTACGGCCGTGTTTTGACCATCATTTGTCAGCGAAGTTTCCGGATCGAAATCAAAGAACAGATATTCGGCCTTCACCGTCCAGTTCGAACTGATGGCGTGTTCGACACCTCCGCCCACTGTATAGCCGAAAAAAACATCATCGAGAGTTGACGAGTTTTGTGCATTGAATGCGCCGTTATTGTCAGTGTCGCCAACGGTTGTTTCAACCTGCGCGACAACAAGGCCAGTCTTGAGGTAAAGCATTGATCTGTTATTGGCCAAGCCCAGCCGGCCGCTCAGCATGCCATATGCGCCGAATTCGGTTACGGCGAGATCATCGTCACGGAAATCTTCCTCGGCCTCGGCTCCGAGATAACCAAAATCACCTTCAAGACCAATTATGAATTCTTCTTTCTGCCATGTATAGCCAAGTTGAGCGCCGGCAGCAAAACCCTCAATATCATAATCGAAGAAATTGACGCTATTATTGATATTGCCGTTAACCTCAGCTGTGTAGTCACCCAGCGTGTAACCAAAATCCGCGCCGATATACAATCCTGTCCATGTAAAAGTTGGTAGATAAACTGGCGATACCGGACCGTTATTTACATCTGCTGAGTAAGCACTGGACATCATAAGTGCTGTAGCAGTCGATGCAATCAAGGTGCGTCGAAACATTTACTTCCCCATTAGCGCTGACCCGTCGATACCATGATGTTCAGACAACGGACACTAAAATGGCATCGATTATTCATGCATCCGATCGTAATGTGGAGAAACTATGTTGCGAGTGTGTGGTGCATGCCATAAAGCACACTGATTCCACCTATCCGGCCAAATTATACGGTGTAGCAGTGAATTTCATTCGAAGTTTCAATTGGTGCTGGAAACAACCCAATGTCACACGTTCTCCGATTGACTGCATGAGGCACAATGCAGCTGAAAAATATTCAGCAAACGGGATTAATGATAGGCTGGCGCTCAGAGGAAGGTCTGTTCCTCGGCTTAATTGGCGGATCGTGTCGTTGGCCGGACGTCAACTCTGGCTGGCGGCCACATGCCTTATCCCTCGCCATGAGATGATGGCGATACCGGATGTGGTGTTATCATCTGCGCTTCATTGCCGGGAAAGGTGTTTCGATTCAATCCAGCCGATGCGTTCGTCCAGAGAGACCTGGCACCATTCCACATTGCATTCCATGGCGGGCACAATGTTTCTGGTGTCCGGTGCGATATAGGAAACCACGTCCGCAGATTCGTCAGGTTCAGCGCGCAGCGCGACCTCCGTGTGCTCATTCATACGCTTCAATTTCAGTTTTGGCTGCTTGGCCGGTCGTTTATCGCTCAGATGAGCATACCTTATCCAGCCCCGCACTTGCGGGCCACGCTCGACAAGGCACCAATCATCGACGCAAAGGCCTGAAGCTTCCACATCATCGGCGAAATAGGGGATGCCTCCGACAATTGGCGCATCTTCAGCTCTGTCCAGCCGAACCGGCAGGAATGTCATGTTTTCCGTGTTTTGAAGCGAATATTTTCGTTTCGGGATGTCTGAAAGCTTGAAACTGCCATTGGTGCCGGTTTCGGGTCGAACCTGAATCTCTCTATCTTCAATGACCTGTCTGAAGGGCGCTGGCTTATCGGACTGCTTCGTTATCGTTGGCTCATCGGGGCTCGTCTGCGGGGCGCGGCGCTCCTTCCAGGCGGGCAGCGGCACGTTGACGAAAGCGGCATTTGCTACCGGAGCAGTGGTCTGGGTTCGCGGCACTGTGCGTATCTCCAGCTTCTCAGGTGTTTTTTCCGCCTGTTTTCCAGACGTTTCGAGGTGCCTTTCCTTGAAGTTGGCGACGCCGCCGGGATATGGCTCGTCCTCAAAGGACTCTTCGGGAAATTCATCGTCGGAGATATCGATAGGGTCGTCATCAAAATCTTCCCAGCGGTCATCCTGAAATCGATCATAATAAGACCTTTCCGAGGGATCGCTGGCTGGCTCGCCGACATCAAGCCTGCTTTCCCTGAGCCACCCTAAAATTGAACCAATACGTACGTGGCACCACTGATTCCTGCAGCCAATCAAAATTGCAACATATCGCGTTTTAGGATCAAAATATGCAGCGATATCGGATTGGTGGTCGGGAAGGCTGCGCAGAACCAATGGCTGGCTGGCGCTTCTGAGCCTGATGATGACGGGGGCGGTTCTTTTTGGCGGCGTCGTGGCGCGCAGGACGCTAATAAAGGTTTGATACGGACTCTTAATCAAAGCATCGGCGGCGGCTGCGCCACCGAGGCTTGCCAGAAAGAAAATCGCGAAGATCACAGTTTTCATCGGCATTAACCCGGCTTACGTAAGTAATTTCAGATCAATTAGTTTGCTGCAGAAATATGCTGTAAACTAAATGTGTATTCAGTCTCGTTTAGCGGATGGTGGCACTCTCGGCAAGCGGTTGTGTCCTTGCCAAGGTTTTCGCCTGCCGGGCTGAACACCTCGAATTCCCAATCGCCAACCTTGAGCTCATCAGGATATTTGGCGTCCCAGCCTTCCTGGCGTTCCATCATGACGATTGCGCTCAGTTCCGCGGGCACCCTGCGGCCGAGCGAAGTCTGAATGACATTGCCATCGCCATCCTTTGCCGCCTTGTAGATCTCCCCGACGAGGATCGATCCATATGGTAATTTGCCGTTGGTTTTCGCGCCCTTGCGAGCAATGTCATTGGCGTACAGGGTGATGACCTGATCCTCCTGGATCATGCGATCCGAGATCATGTAAGGACCGTATGCCTTGTAATTGGCCGGGAGTTTCAATGCGACATCCTTTGTACCAGAACCGGTGATGTTTGCATTCTGCACAGCCGTGCCCGACGTACAGCCCGCAACCACGATAGACATCACGATAACAGTGAATATGTTTCTTATCATGGCAAGATCTCAATTTCCTCCGCCGATATGTGCGTAGCTGTGCGTGAATTCTGTATCGGTAAGCGGATGATGGCATTCGCGGCATGCTGTCGTGTCTTTGCCAAGATTTTCTCCTGCCGGACTAAAGACTTCGAATTCCCAATCGCCGACTTTTAGCTCTTCGGGATACTGCGCATCCCATCCCTTTCTTCGCTCCATCATGACGATTGCGCTCAAATCGGTTGGGATCCGGCGGCCTAATCGGCTCTGTACGACGTTGCCATTGGCGTCTTTCTGTACCTTGTAGATCTCTCCGATAAGTATGGAGCCGTAGGGAAGTTTACCGTTGGTTTTTGCTCCATTGCGAGCGATGTCATTTGCAAAAAGTGAAATGACCTGATCTTCCTGAAGCAAACGGTCCGATATCAGATAATTATCATAGTCGCTCTTGTAGTTGCGTGGCAGTTCAAGCGCTATATCTGCCGCCATTGATTGGCTGACAAAGATGGTCAGTCCAAAAAATGCTGTGATAATACGACGCATTCGTAGCCTCCCTTGATGAGTTGCGACCCGTATCGAGATACGGAAAATTGGGGAGACGGGTTTCAGGATGAATGAGAATTTCGCCTCGTTCGTGAAATGCGGGTAACGAGGTCCGGTCCGGCGTAGATCGCCATGTTCATGACAGCGCAATCGCCTGAGCGTTTAAGACGGTGCCCGGCGGCTGACTCGGCCTTTCCTGGTGCGCTTTCAGGCGAAGCGGACCCGGTTTACCGCCTGGAGCGCGTGTAGCGACAGGACGTCAGAGCGCAAAGGGGCGGGAGAAGCAAAATTTTCGGATCATGGATTACAATGATGCCGGATACAGCTTGCCGTGCAGCGCCGGTCCGGTTGGTTTGCCCGTTGGCGATCCACCTTTGGGCTCAACGCTGATGCCGAAGGTTGCGCCGCGCAGCACGCTTGAATCAAATTCGGAAAGACGTTTCTGTGTGGGCGTGGAAACGGTGTTGAGCAATCCCAGAGATCGGGGCGACTGGCCAAGTTCCTCAGCGACGATCCATAATTGGTAGGTTCTGTCGGGCATGTTTGGCGCGTTGACCGGCCTGATCGTCAACTCGCGCGTTTCCAGATTTATGCTCAGCAGGAATTCCGGTAACTGGTCGTTTTCCTGGAAGACGGCAAAGAAACGATTGCTGTCAAGCGTGAGCGTGGGCGTGGGCGTCGGCGAGGCCAGGATGATGAATCCCGCCAATGCCGCCGCAATCGCCGTCGCACCGATGGTGGCGGCGCGCCATCGGACAATCTGGCGTCGCATCGCAACGACATTCGCCGCAGGCGTTTCATGTTTCACCGGCTTTGCAAATTGTGCCCGCAGGTCAATCCGGGCTTCGATCTTTGCGAATAAATCGGCGCTGGGGGAAACGGCCTGGACATGTTTGAGAAGCGGCAACATACGGTGATCCCAGTGCTGGATTGCGCGGTCAAGCGCGGGATCCTGCAACCGGCGAGCGGAGGCGGCGCTGCGTTCGGCGCTGTCCAGTGTACCGAGAACATACTCTGCTGCAATTATGTCTATCTCGTCGCGATCGCTCATATTCCCAGACAATCCCGTAGTTGCATCAGGCTGCGTCTAAGCCAGGTCTTGATGGTTCCAACCGGTTGATCAAAGCGCGCCGCCAGTTCCTGCCGCGAATATCCCTCCAGGTAGGCAAGCCTCACCATTTCGCTTCGCACTTCGTCCAACCCATCCAGGCAATGTTCCAGCCGGCGCAGATCGTCACTCATTTCGAGCAGTTGCGCCGGTTTCGCAGTCTCGTCGATGACATTATTCATGAGGTGGTCATCCTCGACGATATCCGGCTGACGACGACGAATTGTATCGATTGCCCGGTTGCGCGCAATCGTTGCCATCCACGATATTGGGGAAGCGCGGTTTGCGTCGAATTTCGCCGCGTTTTCCCAGATGCTAACGTATATTTCCTGCAAGACCTCTTCAGCGAGGTCCTCTCGACGCAAAATACGCAGCACGACGCCAAAGAGTTTCATCGACGTCATTTGATAGAGCTTGGCGAAGGCGGCGCGATCCCCTTCTGCAACGCGCACAAGTATTTGTTTTAGAACGGTTCGTCTGTTCCGTGCTGTCTCAGGCGACTTGATTTGCGGGGCAGCGCGCAAGGTTCTTTGTCCGTCTGTTTAATATGCGTTCAGGCGCAGGTATATTAATCATCCTCAGCCGCGGACAAAGCAACTTTTTCATCACATTTCTATTTACGCGCTACTTTAACGCACCGATCAGGTATTTTTCTGATTGTTCATCATAATTATGCGTAAGTTCAAGCAAGGCGTGATGCGTGCGTTTCAATGAATTTGTCAGATGTTGCAAGGCGGTGGCGCTACTTTTTGGTGAAAAAAAACCTGCTAAAGTAGAAGATCGCCGCCCCGCCTCTTTTGCGGCGCGGCTGTTATGCAGGCCTCGCCGCAAATGCTTAGTTCTGTTTCTTCGATTTCATCTTTTTCATGTGTTCAGCCATTTCAGCGCAACGATCGACAAGATCAGCTTTCGGCGTGAAATAGACGAAATCGTACGGCTTGCCCAATCCGGCGACGGTTTCAACATAATCGGCAGGTGTTGAACTCTCTGGATCCACTTCGAGGAACGCGATCGACACCACAGCGGCCTCCGGCGATTTCTGCTCGATGAAGCTTGGAACCGCCCAATCCTTTCGGACATGGCCGGACCCGGCGATCAGCACGGCGCCCTGCTCGGTGGGG
>JAHQVI010000183.1 GCA_019634405.1 Hyphomicrobiales bacterium | reverse complement strand
TCCTGAAGGCGGCCGCATGTCGAACAATTGAAGGCCTATCGCAAACAATCGGAAACGCGATTGACCAGATCAAACCAACCGAATGCCAGAACTACTTTAATGCCGCCGGATATGACCCGGTATGACGTCAAAACGCTCTAATAGGCGTGATGAAGGGCTCGACGGTCGGAGGCGCAGTCCCGGCAATCCTCTTCAACACTCCGGGTACGCCAGACGCCTTTATGACGACGCTGGACGGCTATCCAATGGCCCGGTCAGGCAAGGCGCGAAAGGCGCTGAAGATTGCACATTTTTCTTCTGTCTCCGGTGACACCTTTTCTGACATCGTGCTTATCGTCGGCGCACCATTCCTGGCTATTCTGGTTGAAGCCTACCTCGATCTTCCCGAAAAGACTGCGCTGATCATCTTGTCACTGAGTTTCATTGCCGCGGTTGTCGGCGGATCGCCGGCTAAGGGCCTGCTAAGCTGTGGTTTAGGTCTTTTGGTTGTCTCTATCGGTACAGGCGAGGAGTTCTACCCACGACTGAGTTTTGGCTCCGCCGCCTTATCAGACGGGTTCCCGATCCTGGTTGCGGTCATCGGAATGTTGGTCGTCGGTGCGATTTTTACCGAGCTCGAAGAGATTTGGCGCCAAGCGAGAAGCAAAGGTTCGATTGAAGCCACCCGGGACGTGGGAGATCAGCGGCTCCGATGGGAGGACATCAAACGCATCCTGCCCTTTGTGGGGCGCTCCGCCGTCATCGGCACAGCCATTGGCGCGTTGCCGGGCGTGGGGTCTACATTGGCGGCCACAATTGGCTATACAATTGGACGCGGCCGCCATGCGCGCCGCAAAAAGCCCGGCGAACCAGACTTCGGAGAGGGCGCGCCGGAAGGCATTGCCGCGACAGAAGCGGCCAATTCTTCGGTTTCGGGGGCCAACCTGATCCCGGTTCTCTCGCTTGGCATTCCTGGAAACACAGCCGCGGTTTTTCTGATCCTTGCCGCCGAGAGCATAGGAGGGTTCAACCCCGGCCCGGCGGTTTTCAAGTTTTCGGCGGATCTCAATCCTGAACTTGTCATCGCCTTCGGCCTTTTCACGACGATGATCGTGGCGAACCTTTTGAACTGGACGATCGGCGGTCTGTTAATGCGCTCGCTTGGCGTGCTGATCCATATTCCAAAGCATTACCTCCTGCCTGTGGTTCTCCTGCTCACACTGGCGTCCCTATACGCCCAGGAAACCGAAATGTATGTGATCTGGTTTGCCTTCGGATTCGGCGCGCTCGGCTATCTGATGCGTCGGTTCGGGATGTCCCTGCTTCCATTCGTGATCGCTGTCGTCCTGGGCGGTCGGCTGGAGGATACTGCGCGCCAGGCCTTCTCAGCGACGGGAGGAGATCCGTTGTTTCTCCTTAACAGTCCGATCGCCGCGATCTTTATTCTTGGTTCAATAGCAATCGTCTACTTCTCTCTGCGCAAGCCAAAGGCGAACCCCAAATGACCCGGCCAAACATTCTTTTTATTACATCAGACCAGCAGCGCGGCGATTGCTACGGCTTTCGCGGCCGCAACGTTTACACGCCGCATCTCGACATTTTGGCTGGCGAAGGGACCAGCCTTGAGACAGTGATCACGCCTTGCGTCGTATGCCAGCCGGCGCGGGCGTCTATGTTGACCGGCCTTCTTCCGCGTACCCATGGCGTCCATGACAATGGCATCGATCTGGATACGGATATTGGCGAAAAGGGGTTCGCCGGATCGCTGTCCGCCGCCGGATATCACACAGCCAAAATCGGAAAGGCGCATTTCTCGACATACCACGTCTTTGACAACACGCATCGGCCGGAAAGCATTCCCGGATCTCGCGAGGTTCCTGCCGGCTGGCGTGGTCCCTATATGGGGTTTGACCATGCGGAGCTCTTCGTGCTCGGACATAATTGGTGGTTGCCGGAAAAAGCGCCGGGTGGTCTGGCCTATGAAGAATGGTATTACGGCGATGGACGCGGCGCGTTGAAAAACAAGCTGTTGTGGGAAAGCCATCGCGACCACAAGGGCGCGCCGCAAACCTGGTCGTCAAAACTTCCGGTCGCTTGGCATAATTCCACCTGGATCGCAGACCGGACCATCGATTACTTGCGGCAAGAGCGCGAGGAACCGTTTTGTTTGTGGGTTTCCTTCCCGGATCCGCACCATCCGTTCGATGCGCCCGAACCATGGGCGTCCCTGCATCGAGCCGAAGACGTGGACCTGCCAAAGTACAGGCGCCGAAATTTTGAAGGGCGTCCGTGGTGGCATCAGGCGGCTGTAGACTCTGAAATCCCTGCTGAGCATGCGGAAATCAGAGAGAAATATTCGCGTATGGCGGAAATGTCTGATGAGCATCTTCGCGAGGTTATTGCCAACACATATGGGCAGATCTCACTGATCGATCATTCGGTGGGCCGCATTCTAACTGAGCTGGAGGCCAGGGGACTTAGCGATAATACCTATATTGTTTACACCTCTGATCATGGCGACTGGCTGGGCGATCACGGCCTTGTCTTGAAAGGCCCGATGCCGTTCGAAGGTTTGTTAAACGTACGGGCCATCGTGAAGGGGCCGGATGTGCCGGTTGGCAAGATAAGCCATGAGCCGCTATCCACGCTGGACATGGGCGCCACTTTCATGGATTGGGCTGGCGCGGAAAGCCTTATGGATATTCATGGCCGTTCCATGCGCGACGTCATCTCCGGCGATGGCGTCCGTGAGGCGGCGCTTAGCGAATGGGAGCTGCTTCCGGGGCGGGTGGGAGTTGGGCTGTCGCTTCGAACTGTCCGAACGAAAACCGCCAAACTGACCGTCGATCTTAAGTCGAACGCCGGAGAATTGTACGATCTCTCCCGGGATCCGGACGAATTGACGAATCTATTCGATGACCCGGCTTATGAGTCGCTTCAAGATGAGTTGATGGCGCATTTGTTGGCCCGGCCAGACGATATGCGACCAAATCAGACGCCTGTCGGAATGGCCTGAGGACAATGAGATGCCCACGATCACCTGCGTAGAAGACTTCAGACAGCTTTATCATCGTTCGGTCCCGAAGATGTTTTGCGATTATGTGGAAGCTGGTTCGTATACTGAAGCAACCCTCCAGGCGAATGTTGAGGACTTCAATGCACTGAAGATCCGTCAACGGATCGGGGTGGATGTGACAGGCGTCGGCACAAGCGGGACCATGGCTGGTCAGGACGTCGCCTTGCCCGTGGCGTTCGCGCCTGTCGGAATGCTGGGCATTCAAAGTGCAGGCGGCGAGATCAAAGTCGCAAAAGCCGCCGAGCAGTTCGGCGTCCCTTTCATTCTATCGACAATGTCAATGTGCTCTATAGAGGACGTCGCCGCTGCGACGGAGACGTCCTTCTGGTTTCAGCTTTACGTTGTAAAAGATCGTGACTTCGTTCGCGATCTGATCCAACGGGCAAAGGGCGCTGGCTGCTCGAAGCTTGTTGTGACGATGGATCTTCCGGTTCTCGGCCAACGTCATCGGGACGTCAAAAACAAGCTATCCATCCGCCCCCGGCTAAAGGATCTTCTAAACTTCGCCACCAAACCTCGTTGGTCGGCGGAGATGATAAGAACGCCTTACAAGAGCTTTGGAAATGTTGTCGGACACGCAAAGGGAGTCGATGATCTCGCCAGCCTTTTGAGCTGGGCGGTTGAAATGGTCGACCCGGCGCTGGATTGGGGCGTGGTGGAATGGATTAAAAAGGAATGGGGAGGTCCGATGATCCTTAAAGGCGTCCTTGATCCGGAAGACGCCAGGATCGCCGCGGATATGGAGATGGAGGCGATTGTCGTATCGAACCATGGCGGGCGGCAACTTGATGGCGCACCGAGCACAATCTCGATGCTTCCCCATATTGCCGATCTGGTCGGAGATCGAATGGAACTGTTTCTGGACTCGGGCGTAAGGACCGGCATGGACATATTCCGCGCACGCGCTTTGGGCGCAAGCGGAGTGTTGTTGGGGCGTGCGATGGTCTACGCTCTGGGCGCGCAGGGGCAGGCTGGCGTCTCTACCCTTTTGACGTTACTACAAAAAGAGCTTGCAACGTCGATGGCGCTCAGCGGCAAAACAAACCTTGCCGACATCGATCGGACGGATCTTCTTTACGATCAGCGATCTGGCGGCGATTGAACAGTGAGATTGGCAATTCGCTTTGCGGATCAATCTTGACGCGCTTCCGGTGGGCGCTATCGATCTTTATCATATTCAAATATTGCCAATTAATCGACTCAGATGTATGTTGCGCCGCAGAGGCTCTCTTGGCCCATGATTGATCCGGTTGATTACGAACCACTCTAAAGGAAGGCCGCCTCCCACGCGTTTCTTGCCAAAGCAAGCTTAAGGTTATCCACATACGCATTCTTCATTCTAGATGTTTGGTTGTTCAATTGATTTATAATTCACATCGTTAATCAGGTGATTTTTGATATTTATTTTTCAATTTTATTATGAGGTAAATATTTTTTTATTTCACATAAAACGATAACTATTAAATACGCGATATAATATTAAATCATTTAAAGAGTGTTCTGATATGTATTATGGAAAATTATTTCATATATTGCTGTTAGCTGGTTTTATTTCAAAGTTGATAATAGCGCCAACAATGGCTTCAGACATTATTTACACTCCAATAAATCCATCATTTGGCGGTAACTCATTTAACTCCTCACATTTGCTTGGACTGGCGAATGCCCAGAACGAGCCTCAACGTAAAGCAGACGAAGAAGCGGCGCTCGCGCGAGAACAGTCGACCAGCGACCGGTTCATTCAACTCTTGCAGTCAAGACTGTATTCGGGCTTGGCTCAGCAAGTTTCAGAGGCAATTTTTGGCGAAAATTCCCAGCAGCAAGGGACTATTCAATTTGATGATCAAGAAATTAGCTGGATCAATACAGGAACGGAAATTCAACTCTATGTATCCGATGCGGCGAACGGTCAATTAACTGAAATTGTAATCCCCACCATCACACAGTAAACAAATATAAATATACTTATTAATTGCGAGGTAAGGCAATTAAGAGTGTATTGCGTGTGCTTAAATAAGTATTTTTATAATCGTAAAACAAGGGTGATCAATATCACATGTTGATGGTGATTAAATTATTGTGCCTTGTGGCAACGCTTTTGGTTTCTGCTTGCTCCGGACCATTGGCTGAGTATGCCGCCAAACCAAGTGAAGGTGTTTTGCCGCCGGTTCTTAACCCCATAACACGTGTCAACGAAACGCTGCGACAGATGCCTCCTCCAGAACGAAAAGTTGCGATCGCAGTTTACAAATATGCGGATCAAACGGGTCAGTTCAAACCGGCCGAGGGTGTTCAGCAACTTTCCAAGGCTGTGACACAAGGGGCGACATCGGTTCTGATCAAGGCTTTGCAGGATGCCGGAAACGGTTCCTGGTTCATGGTTGTCGAACGCGAGAAACTCGACAATCTCCTGAAGGAGCGCCGCATCATCGCCGATATGAGGAATGTTTATCTGGGCGAACGCAAGATCAATCCGGCCGCCCTGCCGCCGCTCAAATTTGCCGGGATCCTGCTCGAAGGCGGCATCATCGGCTATGACAGCAATACCCGCACAGGCGGAGCGGGCGCGCGCTATCTCGGCGTCGGCGGAGACGTTCAGTATCGCGAAGATACGATTACGGTCTATCTGCGCGTCATCAGCACGAAAACGGGCGAAGTTTTGCTCTCGGTCGTTGCGCATAAGACCATTATCTCGGTCGGCATACGCGGCAATGCGTTCAAATTCATAGCTCTCGACGCACTTCTGGAGGCCGAGGCCGGCTTCACGACGAATGAGCCAGCGCAGATCGCGGTGCAGCAGGCCATCGAAAAAGCGGTGCACACCATGATTGTCGAGGGAGCGGCGCGCAATGTCTGGACCTTTGCGAATAAGACATTTCAGGACAATGCGATTTCCAAATTGGATGAAGAGCAAGCGCTGGCGCTGGGCTTGCGGGCCTCAAGAAACAAGAAGGTTAACGCAGCCAAGGCAGCCGCACCGCGCAATGGCTGGAAGCCTGTTGTGAAGAGCGCTCGCAAACCCGCAAAGGCTGCGCCTCCAAAGACCAGGAAAGAAAAAGTGAAAGTGGCGGCGGAGATGACCCAATGAGGATCAACGCGCTCACCATAAGCAAACATCCCTTTTGGGGATAGACGGAATCCGTCCGGATTGGACGGTGTAAGCGGACCTGCTGACCGATAGCAGTCGGCCAACAGGTCCTCAAAGTTGAGGGTGGCACCAGCATAGCTAGCTCACGGGCCACACTCATAAACGTAAGAGTACTGGCAAAGTTTAAAGACTTTGCCAGAAAAGCTCTTACATTAACCTAAGGACTGTACAACTATGAGATTTACGTCTGCAACAGCAATTGCGCTGTTTCTTGGCCTTTCTTCACCGGCTTTTGCACAAGTCACCGTTAATCCACCGGTTGCTGGCACTAGCGACTCGCAAATTGAACAGATCGGCGACACAAACAGCGCCACTGTTTCTCAGACCGCATCGGGCGGAGCGGGCAATGCTTCGGCCATCAATCAGGCTGGTGGCGACAC